>CAYMRN010000382.1:0-2109 GCA_964392855.1 uncultured Sphaerochaeta sp. | reverse complement strand
ACCAGTTCACCTCCTATGAGGCGCAGGTGGACTACTACACCACCATGATCAAGGCAAATGCCGATTGGCAGTTCGTCGGCATCTACACCGACGAGGGCATCAGCGGTACCAGTACCGCCAGGCGCGAGGGATTCAAGCAGATGATCGCCGACGCCCTTGCAGGCAGGATCGACCTGATCGTCACCAAGAGTGTCAGCCGCTTCGCCCGCAATACCGTGGACAGCCTCACCACCATCCGGAGCCTCAAGGAAAGCAAGGTGGAGGTGTTTTTCGAGAAGGAAGGCATCTGGACGTTCGACAGCAAGGGGGAGCTGCTGATAACCATCATGAGCTCACTGGCGCAAGAGGAGTCACGCTCCATCTCCGAGAACGTCAAATGGGGCCGGCGCAAGCGCTTTGCAGACGGGCAGGTCACAGTCCCCTTCAACAGCTTTCTCGGCTATGACAAGGGCCCTGACGGGAATCTGGTCGTGAACCCTGATCAGGCAAAAACGGTACGGTACATCTACGCCCTCTTCCTCCAGGGCATGAGTTTCAATGGCATCGCGACAAGGCTCACCTCGGAGGGTATCAGGACCACCAGCGGCAATACCAGATGGCACAACACGACCATCGCCCGTATCCTCTCCAACGAGAAGTACAAGGGGGATGCCCTGCTTCAGAAATACTACATCCCCGACTTCCTTACCAAGAAGGCGGTGGTCAACAAGGGGGAGGTTCCCCAGTACTATGTACAGGGTAGCCATAAGGCGATCATCGCCCCGGAGATCTTCGACCTGGTGCAGCAGGAGATTGCAAACCGGCGGGGGCTCGCTAGCCCGGGCAGGGGCGACCACCTGTTCTCACGTCGCATCCGGTGTGGGGCGTGCGGTTCATTCTACGGCCCCAAGACCTGGCACTCCAACGACCAGTACCGCAAGGTCGTCTGGCAGTGCAACAACAAGCACAAGACCAAGGGAAAGCCCTGCCCCTCGCCCAAGTTCAGTGAGGATGAGATCAAGACACTGTTCGTCAAGGCAGTAAACAAGCTCATAGGCGACAAGGACGAGATCATAAGGGCTTTTAGGGAAATCAGGGATGAGGTGTTCAGCACTGCCGATGAGGAGGCCCAGCTTGCCAAGCTGAGAGAAGAGCGGGCCGAGATTGTCAGGTTGATGGAGCAGCTCACAACTGAGAACGCCTCAAGGGTGATGGACCAGGATGGCTACAAGGTACGGTTCGAGGAGCTTTCACGGCGGTATGTCAGGGGCAATGACGAGCTTGCAGCCTTGGACGAAACTGTACGGGACAGGCAATACCGCAAGACCAAGACTGAGCTGTTCATCAAGGAACTGAAGAAGCTTGATGGCTTGGTTACAGAGTTCAGCGATGAGCTTTGGCATTCACTGGTCGATCATGCAGCAATACACGGCAAGGATGATGTCAGGTTCATGTTCAAGAATGGTAGGGAGATTAAGGCATGAGATCTTTTAGGGGGGAGTTGCTTCGTTAAGGCCGGCCTGTATGCATCCCGCAAGACAATAGAAGGTTTCTGAAACAATATTGTCAGAATAGCAGTTCATTTATGTCCAGGAAATCTTTCCCAAAGTAATTTCTGACGCATTAAGCGAACAAGTGTATAATACAGAGAATGCCTAAGACTATCAGTAACGGGAAGGGTTAATATGAAAGTATGGTTGGAAAAGACGCGTGTTAAAAATAGGGAATATAAAAAATCCGGTCCATATGCATTGGGCGCAATGTTGTTCTCTCCCCTAACAAGCAAAGATGGCTCTGATTTCTACAAGAACATGAGAGAACCGAATCCAGAGGACCTTGTTCTGCACCTAACGATAGAGGATGGACTCGTTGGAATCTCAAAGGTTGCATCCCGTTATACTCAAAGTACTTTTACTGTAGGGTCCGTATGGGATGGTGAAGGGTATCAAATTTTGCTGAAAGATTTTGTGAAATTGGATCCTATCATCAAGAAACAAGAGCTTCTACCCAAAGAGAACAAGGAACTTCTGCTTCAGATAAAAGAGCGAAACAAAGTTTTCTATGATAAGAATCTTGATCTCAATCAAGGAGCCTATATAACAGAAGTCCCTCCAGCCTTATGCAAGCTGA
>CAYMRN010000381.1:0-2114 GCA_964392855.1 uncultured Sphaerochaeta sp. | reverse complement strand
GGACCGAAAGGATGAGGATAGCATGATCGCTGAAAAGAGTATTAAAGAACTGGAGAATTCCTCCGTCGCGCTGACGGTCACTGTGACCGCTGACACCATTGAAGAAGGCTACAAGGCAGCTCTTACCAAATATGCAGCTACCATCCAGCTCAAGGGTTTCAGAAAAGGAAAGGCCCCACTGTCCGTGATGGAAAACAAGTTTGGTAAGGATATCCGTGAGGAGAGCACCTTCAAGATTATCGACGAGGCACTCAAGGAAGCTCTCGAAGAGATTGAAGAGAAGTACAGGCCTCTGGCTTACAGCACTCCTGAACTGCTGGATGAAGAGACCCTCCTGCCCTTCAAGAGCAACAGTGATGTCACCTTTACCGTCAAGTATGATGTGATGCCAGTCTTTGAAGTCCCCCCCTATACAGGCCTCAGCGTCACCTATCCCAAGGTGGAGCTTCCAGAGGAGGAGGTCACCAAGGAACTCGATAAGCTCAGAGATCAAAATGCCATGGTCATCGACAAGGATGGCAAGGCAGAAGACGGGGATATCGTCACCATCGACTATGTCGAGCTTGATGAGGGTGACGAGGAAGTCGCCTCCACCGCACGTGAGGATTTCATCTTTACCATCGGAAGCGGTTCCAACTTCTATGAGATTGATGAAGACATCACAGGCATGGAGGTAGGTGATGAGAAGATCATCACCAAGACCTATGCTGAGGATTCCACTGTTGAGGGGTATGCTGGCAAGACCATCAGGCTCAAGGTAACCCTCAAGGCCCTGAAATACCGTGATGTTCCCGCCCTGGACGATGATTTTGCCCAGGACGTCAAGGACGAGTACAAGAGTGTTGATGACCTGGTGCAGGCAACACGCAAAAAGCTTGAGGATGCACTGCAAGCAAAACTTGAGCAGGCAAAGCTTGATGCCCTCACCGAAGAGCTTCTCAAGGGAGCAGAGATCAGTGTCCCTGAGAGCATGATCGACATGGAAGTCGACCATGCTTGGAAGCGCTATGTGCAGCAGATCGGCCTTACCGAAGAGCAGGTCGAGCAGTTCCTCGGATTCCAGAATCAGACCAAGAAAGACCTTACGGCACCTTGGAGAGAGAGTGCAGAAAAGAATCTGCGCGTCCAACTGATCATGGAAAAGGTGATGGAGAAGGAAGAGTTCACCGCAGAAGAAGAGGAAGTGCAGAAGGTCATTGACGAGCAGCTCTCCAGCGTGACCGATGAAGCCCAGCTCAAGTACTACCGCTCCATGCTGGAAGACGAGCTGAAATTCCAGAAAATAGCCCCATTCCTCAAGGAGAATAATACCTTCACAGAGGGTGAGGCGCAGGATTACTACGAGTTCATGCAAGAATCCTTTGGTGCATAACCTCCTTTTCTTGTAGTAGTCAGTGTTGTGAAAAGGCGGTTCCATCTAGGTCCCGCCTTTTTAATCCTAAGAATCATGAGGGGGCTTTTGCCATGAAAATCCATCCTACAAGGATGCAATCAGTTATACCGATGGTAGTCGAACAATCCGGTGTCGGGGAGAGGGCGTATGATATCTTCAGCCGATTGCTCAAAGATAGGATCATCTTCCTCGACGGTGAGATCAACGACTCGTCAGCGGACCTTGTTATTGCCCAGATGCTCTTTCTCGAATCAGAAGATAGTAATAAGGACATCAGTCTCTACATCAACAGCCCTGGAGGCAGCGTCACTGCCGGTCTGGCAATCTATGATACGATGCAGTACCTGCACAGCGATGTGCAGACCATCTGCATGGGGCAGGCTGCCAGCATGGCAGCGCTCTTGCTTGCATCAGGGACTGAAGGCAAACGGTACATCCTACCCTCTTCGCGCGTCATGATCCACCAACCCTGGGGAGGAGTGCAAGGTCAGTCTACTGACATCTCCATCCAGGCCAAGGAGATTGGCAGACTGAAGAAACTCACCATTGACATTTTTGTCAAGCATACCCATAAGAGCTTGGAGCAGATATCCAAGGATGTTGAGCGTGATTTCTTCCTCAGTGCCGACGATGCCGTATCCTACGGTCTTGTCGACAAAGTAATGAGAAGGAGTCAACTATAAAGAATGAATAATTCATCAAGATTGCACAATAAACTTCT
>CAYMRN010000380.1:0-2121 GCA_964392855.1 uncultured Sphaerochaeta sp. | reverse complement strand
CATACAGAGGGCAGTGCCTCACCTGTAGGATTACCGTAAGGAGTAACTGTGCCAAGACCGAGAAAGTGGAGAAACGTCTGTACCCTTCCTGAATATAACAGGTTTGGGCCCCTCGGAGTTGGGGCTGGCCAGCGGGAAGCCGTCACCATGAGCGTCGATGAATATGAGACCATCCGTCTCATTGACATTGAAGGCTTCACCCAGGAGATGTGCGCCAAGCAGATGAATGTGGCAAGGACCACTATCCAAGGAATCTATGAAGTGGCAAGAAGGAAAGTTGCCGATACGCTGGTCAATGGCAAGGTGCTGCTGATCGAAGGGGGAGAGTACCTCCTCTGTGACCAGGATCACCCCACCTGTTCCAATGAACGGGGGTGCAGGCATCGCCGGAGACAGAACAGAAGATACGAGTAGCAAACACACTCACTAGCACAAAATATTGCTACGAACCTATTTGGAGGAATTTTATGATCATTGCAATCCCATCAGACAAAGACAGTCTTGATTCTGCCGTATGCGTATCTTTCGGACGCGCACCCCTGTACTGTCTCTACGATACAGAGACCGAGCAGAGCACATTCTTGCCAAACAGCGCAGCTGACAGCCCAGGAGGCGCCGGAATCAAGGCAGCACAGCTTCTTGTCGACAACAAGGTAAACATCCTGATAACCGTCCGCTGTGGAGAAAATGCTGCAAAAGTACTGCAACCTGCAAACATCGAGCTACTCAAGGCACTGAACCTGAGTGTTGCCGATAATATCGCAGCCTATAGGAAGAACAAGCTGGAGCCTCTCAAGGAGGTCCATGCGGGGTACCATAATGGCCATTGAACCGACAATTGCAATCCTCAGCGGAAAGGGAGGCACTGGTAAGACGTTGCTCTCTGTCAACCTTGCCTCTGTTGCAAAAGAGGCAACCTACATCGACTGCGATGTAGAGGAGCCCAACGGAAACCTCTTCTTCAACCCTACCAAGGAGCTTGAGAAGCTGGTAACCGTAAAGAAGCCTGTGGTTGACGACGCCTTGTGCGACGGATGCCACAAGTGCGTGGACTTCTGCGCATTCAACGCCCTGGCCCTTATCGGCAATCGCCTGATGATCTTTGACGAGATCTGCCACAGTTGTGGCGGGTGCTTATATGTCTGCCCCCAGAAGGCCCTAAGCGAGCAAGATCGTGCTGTGGGTGAGATGAGCATTGGGCGATCGGGTACAGTGCGCAGCATATCAGGCTCCATGCATGTCGGAGAGAGCTCAGGGGTCCCCATCATTGAGGAACTGCTTGAGCATACAAGCGATGACCTGACCATCATAGACGCACCACCGGGGAGCAGCTGCCTAGTCACTGAAAGTGTCCGCCTGGCTGACTACTGCATCCTGATAGCCGAACCCACCATCTTTGGGGCACACAACCTTGCTATGGTGCACGAGTTGGTCACCCTGTTGGGCAAGCCGCACGCCGTTGTCCTGAACAAGATCATGGAGGGCAAGAATCCCTCAGAGGAGTTCTGCATCAAGAACAACATACCCATCATCGGCAGAATCCCCTTTGACAAGAAGCTGGGGAGCCTCAACTCGGTGGGTAAGATTGCTGTGTGGGAAGAGAAACAGTACCATGAGCTTTTCTCTTCAATCCTTGACAAGATCATCGAGGAGGTACGCAGATGAAACAACTGGTAATCCTCAGCGGCAAGGGGGGGACAGGAAAGACCACCCTGGCCAGTGCCTTCATCAAGCTTGCCGAGGCCAAGGCATATGCCGACTGTGATGTCGATGCCCCTAACCTCCACCTGGTTATGGACCCTTTCCCCAACGAGAAGATCAGCGACTACTACGGCCTTGATAAGGCAGTCATAGACCCTACCCTCTGCACCAACTGTGGCATCTGCCAGAATGCTTGTCGTTTTAATGCTATCGAACAAAAAGATGGTCAGCATGTCGTCGATGCCATCGCTTGTGAAGGGTGCACACTCTGTGCATACCTCTGCCCAGAGAAGGCCATCACCATGGTGAAGGCAAAAGCTGGGGAGCTGAAGCTCTATAGCAACAAGGATGCACACTTCTCCACCGCTACCCTTGCTATGGGCAGCGGCACCTCAGGGTTGCTGGTTACCCAGGTGAAGA
>CAYMRN010000379.1:0-2124 GCA_964392855.1 uncultured Sphaerochaeta sp. | reverse complement strand
CGGCCAACAAGATTCTTGTACTTGCAGAGGGCACTGAAGGGCGCACCATGCAAGCCGCCCGCAGGATCATTGACGAGAAGATTGCTGCCTCTGTCACCCTGGTGGGGGACGAGGAAGCCATCAGGAAGGCTGCCAAAGCGGTCAACACTTCACTGGATGGCATCATCCTTGAAAATCCCCTTACCAATGCCGACAGAAAAAGCTTTGGACGTGCCTACTTTGAACTGAGAAAGCATAAGGGCATGACTGAAGAGGAGGCCTTTGAAGGTATAGCAGATCCCCTGCGCTGGGCAGCTATGATGGTCCGCCTAGGAAAAGCCGATGCCATGGTAGCCGGAGCTGAGAACACCACCGGCAGTGTGCTGGTTGCTGCCTTCAACATCATCAAGACCAAGCCTGGCATCAAGTTTGCCTCCTCCTGTTTTGTCATGGCAACAGACAAGACAGACCTAGGGGCAAACGGATCGTTCATTTTCGCCGACTGTGCCACCATCCCCAATCCCACAGCAGAACAGCTCGCTGAGATTGCAGAGGCCTCGGCCATCTCCTGCAAGACATTCTTGCAGACAGAGCCCAAGGTAGCCATGCTCTCCTACTCGACCAAAGGCTCGGCAAAGGGCGATCTGGTCGACAAGGTGGTCAAGGCGACAGAACTCATCAAGGCCAAGCTCCCCACCCTCGCTGTGGACGGTGAGATGCAGCTCGATGCCGCAATCATCCCCAGCGTTGCCAAAAGCAAGGCTCCCGAGTCCACTGTAGCAGGCCATGCAAACACCCTGATCTTCCCCGACCTGCAGGCTGGAAACATCGGGTACAAGCTTGTGCAGAGACTGGCTGGCGCAGAAGCGTACGGACCTATCCTCCAAGGCTTTGCCAAGCCTATCAGCGACCTCTCACGAGGCTGTTCGATCGAGGATATCGTCATCACAAGTTCGATCACCCTCGCCCAGGCAGCAGCTCTCTAGAGTAGAGTAGCCTCACCTATCCCAATAGGGCCCGCAAGGGCCCTTTGCTCTTCCATCTGTCTTTTTCCAAGGAGCCTTGCAGCCATGGGCATTCCCAAAAAGTCGCTAGACCTCTTCGACCCCACCCTCTCGCCAGGGACCATAATCTGGGCCCTTGCCTGGCCTACCATTGTGGAGCAGATACTCCAAGTAACGGTCACCTTTGCAGATTCGGCAATGGTAGGGGCTTTGGGGGAGGGCGCAACAGCTGCCATCTCGGTCACCAGCTCGACCATCTGGCTGGTCAACGGATGGATGAACGCCCTGGCCCTGGGGTTTGGGGTCCTCATGGCCAGGCTTTTGGGATCAGGCAAGAGTGACCGTGCAAGGCTGGTAGTCCGCCAAGCCCTGCTCACAGCCTTGGGCTTTGGACTCATCCTCACCCTGGCCTTTATGCAGGTAGCCCGCTTTCTTCCCACTTGGATGGGAGCTGAAGAAGCCGTAAGACCCTTAGCGCACAACTATCTCACCATCATAGCCCTGGGGTACATACCCAACCTCCTGATGATAACCATCAGCACCCTCCTACGGCTCAGTGGGGATACCAAGCGCCCTCTCTACCTCAACGCCTTCAACAATGCGGCAAACATCCTTTTCAATATCTTCTTCATCTTCCCGTCCATCAGGCTGGGGTCGCTTGTCCTGCCCGGCTTGGGCCTTGGTGTCAAGGGTGCGGCGATGGCCACCACCCTTGCCTGCAGCCTGACAGCAATCCTGCTCGTGCTCGTCCTGTTCAAGGGCGAACACAAGATCAGGATCTCTTTCAGGCAGCGGTGGTCCTTTGATGCCCAGATCCAGAAGCACGCTCTGCGTCTGGCCATCCCCATCGCCTTGGAGAGGTCCACCCTCTCCTTTGGCCAGATTGCCCTGACCAAAATGGTGGGAACCTTGGGTACCACAGCACTTGCCGCCCACTTCTTGGCCATCAGTGCAGAATCCATCACCTACCTGCCCGCTTCGGGCTTCTCCACCGCAGCGACTACGCTGGTGGCACAATCCCTGGGAAGGGAGGACAAGGGTGCGGCAAAGCGCTATGCAAACCTCTGCGTGCTATGGGGAACATCGATGATGAGTTTCATGGGGCTGGTGCTCTATCTGTTCGCCCCCCTGCTTATGACGC
>CAYMRN010000378.1:0-2124 GCA_964392855.1 uncultured Sphaerochaeta sp. | reverse complement strand
TGTCCCAGGTGGAGCGGTCAACGGCATGAGCCTTTCGACGATGTTTGAGGCTGTGGGCAGCAATATTGCCGGGTCTATGAGCCAGGAGCAACTCGATGCCTTTGAAGACAGCGCCTGTCCTACCTGCGGGTCCTGCAGTGGCATGTATACGGCCAACAGCATGAACTGCCTGACTGAGGCAATCGGTATGGGACTTCCTGGCAATGGGACGATCCCTGCTGTCTACAGCGCCCGTGACCGCCTTGCCAAGGAGGCCGGATACAAGATCATGGAGATCCTGAAGAAGAACCTACGGCCGCTGGACATCATGACAGAAGCGGCCTTTGCCAATGCCCTGACTGTTGATATGGCCCTAGGCTGCAGCACCAACACGATGCTGCACCTTCCTGCCATCGCCCATGAGGCAGGGGTGAAGCTGGATATCTTTATGGCAAATTCGGTCAGTGCAAAGGTTCCCAACCTCTGCCATCTTGCTCCAGCAGGCCCTTACCATATAGAGGACCTCTATATGGCGGGGGGCGTGTTGGCTGTGATGGGAGAACTTGATAGGAAAGGGCTCTTGGACGGGTCGGTTCCGACTGTAAGCTGCAAGAGTATCGGTGAACTGTACAAGAGTGCGGCCAACCACAACCCTGAGGTCATCCGACCTGTGGACAACCCCTATTCGGCTACCGGCGGCATCGCAGTGCTGCAAGGCAACCTCGCCCCCGATGGTGCTGTGGTGAAACAGAGTGCTGTCGACAAGGCGATGCTGGTACACACCGGTCCTGCAAGGGTCTTTGAAAGTGAAGAGGATGTCATCAAGGCAATCTACGCATCAGAGATCAAAAAAGGTGATGTGGTGGTTATCCGTTACGAAGGGCCCAAGGGGGGACCGGGAATGCGCGAGATGCTCAGTCCTACCTCTGCCATCGCCGGTATGGGGCTGGACAAGGATGTGGCCCTCATCACCGACGGGCGCTTTAGCGGTGCTACCCGCGGCTCCTCCATCGGGCATGTGAGTCCTGAGGCTGCAGAAGGCGGACCCATCGCCCTGGTGAGGGAAGGGGATATGATCAGCATTGATATCCCAGGGGGAAAGCTCGAGTTGCTCGTCGATGAGAGCGAACTGGAAAAACGAAGGAAGAGTTGGAAATGTAAGCCTAGCCCAATAACCAGCGGCTACCTCGCAAGGTATGCCAAGCAGGTGACAAGCGCATCCACTGGTGCAATTTTCAAGCAATAAGACCGAAATACCCAAGGAGAACCTACCATGCAGATGACCGGAGCACAGATAATAATTGAGTGTTTGGCCGAACAGGGTGTCGATATCGTATTCGGCTACCCAGGCGGGGCAGTGTTGCCCTTGTATGAGGCCCTGTACCAGAATCGGGATAGGATCAAGCATATTCGAACTGCTCACGAGCAGGGAGCCAGCCATGCTGCGGACGGGTATGCCCGTTCCACCGGCAAGGTAGGGGTGTGCATAGCCACCAGCGGGCCGGGAGCCACCAACCTGGTGACCGGCATCGCCACAGCCTACATGGACAGCGTGCCCATGGTAGCCATCACTGGAAACGTGACCCTGCCCCTGTTGGGCAAGGACAGTTTCCAGGAAGTTGACATCACCGGCATCACCATGCCCATCACCAAGCACAACTACATCGTCAAAGATGTGGCTATGCTTGCCCAGACCATCCGCGATGCCTTTAGGATCGCCCAGGAGGGGAGGCCAGGCCCTGTCCTGATAGATATCCCCAAGGATGTCACCGTCCATACCACCGACTATGTTGCCAAGGAACCCCTTCCTATCCTTCCCAGGACTGAAAGGCTGAGCGAAAAGAGTATGGAGATGGCCCTTTCCCTGATCGAAGAGAGCGAGAGGCCTATGCTGTATGTCGGGGGCGGTGTCATCAGGGGCAAGGCCTCTGAGGAGCTGGGCAAGTTCATCGACCTCATCGATGCCCCTGTCTGCACCTCCCTGATGGGCTGTGGGGCCGTCAGCTCCTATAACGACCGATTCACAGGTTTGGTGGGGATGCATGGCTCAAAGGTCTCCAACATGTGTGTCTCTGCCTGTGACCTGCTTGTTGTGGGGGGTGCGCGCTTCAGTGACCGTGTGGTGAGCAAGGCCAGTGGGTTTGC
>CAYMRN010000377.1:0-2125 GCA_964392855.1 uncultured Sphaerochaeta sp. | reverse complement strand
GCTGCTCCTGAAAGACAAGCAGAAAGAGAGCAACCAGCTGGTGCTCGGCTTTGATGAGATGCACCGCTACATTGATGAGGACAAGGGCGAGTACCTGGACCTTCGGGTAGGGGAGATCGGCCATGGGAAAGCTGAAGATCTTGCAAGTCGACTTGCAACTTTCGGAGGGATACTCGAGCCTTACTCAGATGGGAAAAAATATATCTCCCTCACCCTGCGTAGGGACGGCTCACAGGTAACACCCCTTCTCGATAAGTTTGACTGGATTGAGAGCAGTGATATCACCGCTCAGAAAAAAGCCATCTCTCTCATTACCCATCGCCTTGAGGATGAGCACCGCAAAGCGGCTCTGAAGAGAGGGGAGATAGAAGCAGAGGTAAACGCCCTCATCAAGAGCGAGAGTTCCAAACTCATTGCAATTTGGGGAAATCTCAGGCTCAACGAACTCAGCGACCAGATCCGATCCTACTTCTCCTACACACGAAACACTACGCTCTTTTCAGGCTGGGTGCCCTCTGACCAGGCAGATGAAGTCACCAAGGCTATCTTCAGTTCCAGCGAAGGCCAATGTGTCATCGAGTGGACCGAAGCAACCCAGATGCCCCGTGGAGAGGTCCCTGTTGCCGTAACTTCACCAAAACTGCTGGAACCTTTCCAGAAGCTGGTGAATAACTACAGCACCCCTGAGTATGGGACGATCAACCCCACCATATTTGTCATGATAGCCTACCTAACGATGTTCGGTCTCATGTTCGGAGATGTGGGGCAGGGTTTTGTCCTGCTGCTGGTGGGATTCTTGCTCCAGCTCAGCTATCGGAAAAACCCTCTGAAGGAAGACGGGCTACTCAGTCGCAACCTCAGTAAGCTGTTGCCCTATCTTGGGGTCTCCTCCATGCTCTTCGGGGTCCTTTACGGCTCGTACTTCGGCTTCGCCCTGTTCCCTGCACTCTGGTTCAATCTGGATGCGGTGGTCGCCGGTCATGCCACAACAGGCCCTGTTCGGGATGTCTATGGGATTCTTGGCATAACCATTAAGTTTGGTATCGTCGTCATCTATACCGGCCTCATCCTGAACTGGATCAACCTGTTCCGTAAGAAAGCCTGGCTAAAGATGACCTTGGACAAGAATGGCATAGTAGGTGGCATCCTTTTTGCTACAGGACTCTATATGGGCTTTGGTTTTGTGAAGACCAACTACAAGGAGTTCCCCTCAGACCCATGGATTCCTATTGTCATTGCAATTACAGTGTTGTTACTATTTTTGCGTGGATTCATTGACTACTACCTCTCTGTCAAGGAGGGGGGTCAGAGGCAAAGCGTAGGGAAGGTCATCATTGATTCCACCATGGAGTGGATTGTCGACTTGTTGGAGATATTTGGCGGATACCTATCCAATACGCTCTCCTTCATGCGTGTGGCGGGCTTGGGAATTGCCCATGCTGCCCTGATGGAGTCTTTTAAGAGTCTCTCCTCCCTCTCAAGTGGAGCAGGGGCCATCGCCATTCTGGTTTTTGGTAACGCATTGGTAATAGTGCTGGAAGGCTTGAGCTCAGGTATCCAATCCTTGAGGCTCAACTATTATGAATTTTTCTCAAGGTATTTCACAGGAAAGGGTGTTGCGTATGAGCCGGTTGGCTTGAAGACATCGTTTGCTGATAGAAAATAGGAAGTTTTTTTAGGAGGGTCAATATGACCAGTATCGCATTCAAAAAGAAAGTATCGATGACCTTTGCAGCCACGGCGCTGCTGTTGCTCGCATCCGGTTTTGTCTTTGCTCCCAGTGCATTTGCCGCCACAACTGAAGCAGCAAGCGCTGGAAGCTATAGTATAGCTGTCATCTGTATCAGTGCAGCCATGGCCTTTGGCGTAGGTGCCCTGGCAGCCGGAATGGCAATTGGTAAGGTGGGAAGCGCAGCTATGGGAGCCATCAGCGAGAGGCCTGAGATCGCCGGCCAGGCCCTGATCTTTATCGCACTTGCTGAAGGTCTGGTAGTCTTTGGATTTATCACAGCGCTGATGATTCTTGGTAAGGCTTAACAATGAAGTATTTTGTCATCGGTGACGAGGATACCGTACTGGGGTTCTCCCTTGTCGGTGTGTTCGGCATGCAGGCGACAAATGCCGA
>CAYMRN010000376.1:0-2131 GCA_964392855.1 uncultured Sphaerochaeta sp. | reverse complement strand
TTCCAACAGTATGGAGCCGACTGGCCATTGATGGCTGCTGCAGCTACCCTAGGGCTGCTCCCGGCAGTACTCATGTTCCTATTTTTTCAAAGGTTTTTTATCTCTGGTATCACAACCGGATCAATTAAAGGATAAGTCAATGAACACCCACCTAGCCCTTCGTTTCTGGCCACGCATACCTCGTTTATCAAGTGAAGACAAATCCGTTCCATTGGTAATCGAAATTTCCAAAATGAGTCCTTCCCCCACCCTTTGTCTTTTTACCCTCCACGTTGACCGACTTGGACATACGCTCAAAACAGAAAACTGGCAGGAACTCCTCGTCCCCACAGAGGGCTCTGATTCATTCCGATTTGAACGATCCATCACTTTACCTTCACAGATAAACCCCGAGGGACAGCAAGCTGGCTTGGGCCTGTACCTTTCAGCCGTCGATTCGAACGGTAATTCAGCCCAAGCAAAAACAGCAATTGATTTGGGAATCCATACCGTCAGATATGGATTTTTGTGTAATTTCACTAGTAATGACATGCCTACCAAGAAGCTTTGTAGTGACTACCTCCTACAACACCATTGCACCCATGTCCAATTTTATGATTGGTCCTTCAGACCTCATAAATTCATTCCGGATACACATGAAAGCGTACAAGGCCTATATCATGACCTTATGGGGAAACCGATAGATATCAATGTGGTCAAATCTTCAATTTCCATATTGCATGCCAATGGAATGCAGGCTATTGCATATGGAGCCGTGTATGCGGCCTCGATGGAATATCTGAAAAGTCATCCTGATCAAGGGTTATATGATACCAACAAAAACCCAATTGACTTAATCAAACGTTTTTATATCATGAATATTGCTGAAGGGAACCCTTGGAGGGAGCACCTCTTAGAGCAATACAGGCTTGCGATCGACAACCTCGGTTTTGATGGTATCCACATGGATACGTACGGATATCCCAAAATTGCATTCGACCATACAGGAGAGATGGTCCGCCTAGACACCGAATTTGTTTCCTTGATTGATGATTGGGCAAAGAATGGTAATCGGAATATTTTTAACAATGTAGGAGGGTGGCCATCAAGCCTTACCGCAACCTGCAGGCAGGATGCCATTTATATCGAGGTATGGGATCCTCATACAGAATACAGACACCTCAGAGCAATCGCATTGGAACACCAGAGATTTAACAAGCCACTTGTCTTCGCAGCCTACTCCCTATCATATAAAGTGGCGGGTGACTATGATTCTTCCCGTGCCTTAGCCTCCACCTCTCTTCTCATGGCAACTGCTTGCGCTCATGGAGCGACGCTACTTCTTTTTGGCGAGGATAGTGGAATCCTCACTCAACCATATTATGTGGATCATACCACCCTCAAGTCCAAGGATAAGCTGGCGCTCATCCGATACACCGACTTTTCGGTCCAATATGGAGAATTGCTCTACGACTCTACACTTATCGATATCACTGAAAGTTTTGCGACAGGAGAAAATAGAGAATTCTCATTTTTTATACATGAAAAGGGAAAAAATCCATCTGCTGCGAAGGTTTCCAGTGATGGACAGCCAAATACCCTTTGGCCAATTGTCCATATGAATAAAACACGAATAATCATCAATTTGCTCAATCTTCTGAATCAGGACAATGTTCGGTGGAATGAAGGGAAAAACTCTTTCGCACAAGATGTGTATATTACGATACAAATCCCAATCTATTCGCATACAATGAAATTATTTACAGCTGCTCCTGAAGTAAATGAAGGGAAAGCCCAACCTTTGGACTGGAAAGAAGTCTCAGGCATTAGAGGTCCTTCTAGTGAAACAACTATAGCATTGCAATCTTTCTGGACTTTGATATGGGTAGAATTATAAGCTCTACTTACCTGGGAAAAGCCTCTGGAGGGAGAGCATAAAGTAATTCATACTCTCCCTTCTGCTCCTATAAAGGCGTACAGACAAACCATGCCGTGAACAACCTCCATATCGCCCTCATCTGCAACTACACAAACTCCTCCCTACCCTCCAGGGCGCTGTTCCTATCAAGTGCCAGGGTAGGCACGTTCTGGGATGTGTTGCAGCTGGTAGTGGGACTTGCAGCAGTATATGCACTGCTTTCCAAAACTCAAG
>CAYMRN010000375.1:0-2153 GCA_964392855.1 uncultured Sphaerochaeta sp. | reverse complement strand
CTGAGATCATGGCGGACTGCAACCTCTACCCTGAGGAGGCTGATGCGTTTCTCTATGTCTCTGCAAGCCACAACCCCATCGGTCATAATGGCTTCAAGTTCGGCAAGGCGGGGGGTGTATACCCAAGCTCTGAATCCAAGCGGCTCACCGACATCTTCCTCTCCCTTTTTGAGGAGGAGGGCCTCCTCACCTACCTGCAGAAACTCTCCTCATCGCTCGACTGCGAGCGCTATCTGGATGTCCTGAACTCCGTCAAAAAGGAGAAACAGCAGAGCCTGCAGCGGTATGAGGAGTTCATACTCACTACTGCAAGCAAGAGTTCAAACATAAAAGACCACTATGCTTTCTCTCGCCAAGTGATTGCACATACCGAGACAAAGCCCCTGGGCATCCTCGGAGAGCTCAACGGCAGTGCGCGTTCGGTCAGCATCGACTTCTCCTTCCTCAAATCCCTTGGGCTCAAGGTAAGCATGCTCAACAACAAAGTTGGGAAGGTCGTCCATGGCATAGTGCCCGAGGGAGAAAATCTCGAACTGTGCAGAGAGACCCTTGAGGAGCTCTACGAAGGAGATCATGCCTACCTTCTGGGCTATGTTCCGGATAATGATGGGGACAGGGGAAACCTGGTCTACATCCGAGAAAGCACCTCCAAGGCTGAGATACTGGAAGCCCAGAACGTCTTCGCCCTGGTAGTGCTTGCAGAGCTCTGCCAGGCACGACTTGAAAACCCTATGGCAAAACTTGCCATAGCAATAAACGGTCCCACATCCATGCGCATTGATGCAATCTGTGACGCCCTCGGTGTTGAGGTGTTCCGCAGTGAAGTGGGGGAAGCCAATGTAGTTGAACTTGCAAACATGAAACGGGCCCAGGGGTATCTGGTCCCCATTCTTGGAGAGGGGTCCAACGGGGGGAACATCACCCATCCTGCCAAGGTGCGCGACCCTATGAACACCCTCATGAGTCTGGTCAAGCTGCTTACCAGGGACGACCTGGCCAAGCTGTGGGCACGGGTCAGCCAAAAGAGATTGCCTCATGTGACGACACTGGAAGCGATCATAGAGTCATTGCCCGCCTATACCACTACCCCATCCTTTTCAGAAAAGGGGAAGATGCAGGTGAGCTCTTCACAGCGCCAACTCAAACAGGCGTATGAGGAACTTTTCCTCATGGAGTGGGAGAAGAGGAAAGAGGAACTCAACGCCATGGGCATCACAAGCTATACAGTCTTGCAGATGGAGGGGACAAGCCTCTACCAGGGCATGGGAGAAGAGAACCGCAATGAGCCTTTCAGTGGTGGTTACAAGGTGGTCTTCTCCAACGCACAAGAAGAGGAGACAGATTTCATCTGGATGCGGGGAAGCAAGACAGAACCGGTCTTCCGTGTCCTTGCCGATTGCAAAGGCACCGACCAAGGGCGGCACGACTATCTCATCGAGTGGCAGCGAAGCCTCATTGCAAAGGCTGATGAACTGGCCTCTTCTACTCCAAAGCCCAAATCTCGCTGACCAACCCCTCAAGGGTGGCCTCACGAATAGAGCGTTTACTCAGTTCACACTCCCAGACAACGAACACTCTCCACCCTTCAGAGACGAGGGTGGAGATGTTTTTGACATCACGGGCCTTGTTCTTTTCTATCTTATCTTTCCAGAACTGGGCATTGGTCTTGGGCAGCACAAAGAGAGGACACCCTTTGTGCCCATGCCAAAAGCAGCCGTTGACGAAGACTACACTCCGATATTTGGGCAAGACTATGTCAGGACTCCCTGCAAGGCGCCTGTCATTGGTGCGGAAGCGAAACCCCTTGCGGAACAAAAAGCGACGCACAAGCAGCTCTGCCTTGGTGTCCCTGCCCTTGATGGAGCGCATGAGAGAGCTTCGTTGTGTAGGAGTGAAACGGTCTGCCATACTCTTAGGGTAGCATGGAATTGGGGTAAGGACTATCGCTGGGTAGAGGAGGGAGCAACAAGTGCTTAGCATCTAGCTTTTTGTTTTTCTTTCCGAACGTTCTTTCAAAAAAACATTACTGCTCAATGCTTGGAGATACGTTGCAAGAAAGCCTGTTGAATTTTCGGCAAACCAACCTCTTGCACAGAGTCCCAATCCAAGCATATCCACAAAAGGCAGCCCATCGTGCACTATTTTCACTATAA
>CAYMRN010000374.1:0-2159 GCA_964392855.1 uncultured Sphaerochaeta sp. | reverse complement strand
GGACTTCTTGAACACCTCACCACCATGGAGGACACGGTGGCCTACAGCCCCAATTTCAGAGAGGCTCTTGATGACGCCATACTCGGAATCAAGCAGCATCCTGATGATGAGCTCGATAGCTTCCTTGTGGGTAGGGGATGAGAACTCGGTGCGGTACTCACCATTACCAGTTGCTTTGTGTTCGATGGTCGAATACTCCAAGCCGATGCGTTCTACCACGCCGACAGCCAGAATATCCTTGTTGTCCCAGTCATACACTTGGTACTTGGCAGACGAGCTGCCACAGTTCAAGGTCAGAATTACCATGAAAGACTCCTATTATTGTAAAAAATGTAATTTTCAAGCGTTGTAATAGTCCCACGACATTTAACCACTTCTTCAAGGATTAATCAACTGAAGCAAAAGGATAGGACCCGTTTCTTTATCCGTATGAGGAAACTTCTGATTTTTTGCATCCTGGTCACTCTCTGTGTCATCCCTGCAAAAGGCAGCCTCTCCTTTTCCCTATCTCCCGTTGAGAAAAAGTATAGCATATCTGTTTCCCAACAGGGGCAAAAAATAGCTTGGGACGGGCATTTTTCCTTTGTCGCCCCAGGTGTTCCGAAGCTGGTCCTCCCTTCCCGTTTCAGCCTTGGGGTAGGAGGGGGATCGGTACGGGTGGGGTATGCAGGATTTTGGCAGGAGTATGCCCTGCTACCCTTCCTTTCCAAGGCCCAGGCGCTGGTGTATCAGACTGCAGGACAGAGCTTCATGCTGCTCGCTCCCACGCAGGGGCAGAAGGCTGTGGGGTATGGCAAGGCAACTGACAGTGCAGATATTTCTGCCCTGGCATGGATGGCGCCGAAGCAGGATCTGTCTGCGTTCCATACCGAGTGGGGAGCAGCTCATGCCAGATGGGGAGTTGCATCCAAGGCTGTTCTGCACCCTTCATTTGGAGTTTTGCATGCTGAGGCTCTGTTTACCCCGGCTCACGGATTTGAGGGCTTCTTCTCATCCTCGTTGGGGCGTGGACCGTACACCTTGGCCATCGCCTATGGCCAGAGTCCCTATCCTTCACGATACTCTTTTGCCCTCGAGCACGAGTGCAAGACGGTTAGGACAACCTTTGTGAAGGAAGAGTGGCTGGGGGCAAAGCCCATCTATGGAGGGCACTCCTCCATCCGCAAAAGTAGGCAAAGCGCTTCGGTGAAAATCTTTTTGAAAACAGGCTCCCTGGTTTTTTCAGCCTCCGACACCTATGATAGCACCCGAAAGGGGAGTGGTGTGGGTTCTGTCGTGTTGCAGGCAAAGGGAAAGGCTCCCTTTGGGCAGGTGGCGGTAAGCCATACTCAGAGTAGGGGGTCATCAGGGGCTGAAGATGACTATAAGGTCTCCCTTAGCATATACAAGGCAACTCTTTCCTTTACGAAAAAAGGGTATGTGATAGCCTTTAGTGATTCCTTTGCCATGGGAGAGGGCACAGGGACGTGGAGGGTGACAAAGCGTATGGGTGAGGCTTGTGCCTTTTCTTTTCTGTATACCCTCACCACCGACCGATGAGCTGAATCTCCGGCTGCAGATGTATCCCTGTCCTCTTGAGCACTTCGTCCTGCATGTGGCAGAGCAAGGCGTGGACATCCGAAGAGCTCGCTTTGCCCTCAGCGTTGATGATGCAGTTGCAATGCCTCTTGCTGATCGCAGCACCTCCGATCCTCATCTCCCTGAGGCCGCAACGTTCCAGCAGTTCTCCTGCATACTCTCCTGGGGGGTTTGCGAAGATGCTTCCGAGGCTTGGATAGTCGTAGAGGCCCTTCTCTTTGCGCCTATGCTTCACCTCATCCTTTTGCTTTCTTGCTTCTGAGGTGTGCATTGTGGGGTTCAGCCTGAATCCGGCTTCGTAGATGATGCTCTCCTTTCTTCCGGTAAAGGGGGACCGACGATAGGAGAACTCGTCAGAGTGGACCTGTTTCCTGTGGAGCTTGCCATCGACGGTCATATAATCGACATAGTAGAGCAGGTCCGCTATGGTCATGCCATTTGCTCCGGCGTTGCCGTGTATCGCCCCTCCCACACTGCCGGGAATGCCTCCGAGCAGCTCCAGACCGGACAGCCCTGCCTCCAAGGCGATGTCGATGGCACGGTCAAGGCTGAGCCCGCTTCGTACACAGAACATCTGCCCC
>CAYMRN010000373.1:0-2165 GCA_964392855.1 uncultured Sphaerochaeta sp. | reverse complement strand
AGGGTGTTTGGCCCCTCGTCGAATTTGAAGATGGTTGAATCCTCCAGGCTATCGGAGAAAAGTCTTCTTGTCGTTGGTGGGGGGATAGGCCACCCTGTAAGTTCATACTGTGCATCCTCTGGTGCCACTTCGTAGGTGGGCATGGTCTTTGCATAGTTCTTTTGTAACGACTGTACGATGCTTTCCACCATCTCCAAGTCCATGCCTGACTGTTTGCTGTACGCCTTGGCATCAAAAGGCTTGCCGTTGTTCTGAGCATCCATATAGCTTTGCAACATCTTGTTTATCTTAGTCATATCTTCGCTTTCAGGCTCTTTGCCCTTTTTGCTCAGATCCATCAAAGCCTTGAAAGGGGCCCATGGGGTGTCCAGGTTCATGCGGGAAAGGAGGACGAAAAGGACCATCGAGATGGCAACCTCCGGCTCCTTGGGCAGGTCCAGCTCCGGGTAGGTACGCCTAAGCAGACTGGCGATGATGGGGTAAGACGCAAGGGCATTGGTGCTGATGGCCATCGAGCCTGTACTGGTATCCCGGTAGAGGGAGAAGCTCATAGCAGGCCAGTCGGATCGCAGTAGCTCTCCGTCAGGAAGTGCGAACATATTGTCATCAGGTTCGGAAAGGAAGTACCCGACCACGTTACCCTCCTCCTCGATGGTCCATTCCCCTCCTAGGGCCTTGATGTCAAAGCTATCAAGGGTGAACTCCTGCCAGGTGTACAGCACCTGGGCTCCCCGGTGCATAACCACCGGCATGGAGGAGATTTCATCGAGGGTGAAGAACTCGTTGTAATGCTTGTTTATCAACGAGTTCAAGTCCTCCCCTGGTTCGAACAGGTTACAGTAGAAAAGGAAGTCTGAAACTGATAGGGAGTTATACCTGAGGATGCCCGCCGTCTGGAGGCATTCACCATTGGGAAGCATCAGGGCAAGGTAGTGCTTGTCCCTGGACCCCTGACTGCGTTGCATGCCGGTGACACCAGCGGAGTAGAGCAGGTGCTCTTCACCGCTTAACAGGTCAACTATGGTGAGGAAATCATCCTTCAGCTTCTCCTTGATGGAGAAATAACACCAGAAAGCGGGGTGTTCGCCCCAGTAGGTGAGAGCTTGCTTACCCTTCGATGATAGGGAGGCCTCATGCTTTTTGTGGAGCTTGGCTACCTCCTTCTTATCCGTGAGGATGAGCGATATGAGGTAGTTGCCAGTACTCATGCCCCCATACCCTTCGGGATAGCGGGGATTGTTGTTCAATGCCATGATCTGCTGGATGGGCTTCTTCAGATCCTTATTGTTTCGTCCCCACTCCATGATGAAGTCTTCGACCTCATCATATCCCTTACTAAAGGCTTTACACTGTTCCAAAATCTCTTTGTTGGTTTTCATACCCCTATTCTACAGGAGGGGGGAGAAATTACAAACCAAAATAAGTCCAACATACCTGCATAGCATCATCCAGTGCAAAAAGAGCCCTCGGTTATAATACGAACTGACCACGCTTGCCTTCCCTGGTACCTGCTTTTCACAAATCAGGTCAGGATTGCCATAGTTTAGTGATTTCTCTGGGGCATATGTACGATCTTGGGTGCATGAGTGAAAATTCACTTTATTTGTGAATTCTATACATTATGAGTGAATATTCACTTGGTGAAAGTGAACATTCACTGTAAGGTGAAAATATGCACAAAGGGAGGGGAGACCAGTGAAATACGAGGCTGAGAGAATCGAATTCAAAAGTCGATGGGATGAAGCTTACTGCAAAGAAGTTATCGCTTTTGCGAATTCTGATGGGGGAACACTGTATATCGGCTACGATGACAACGGTGTAGAAGTAGGTGTGGAAAATGCCGACCAAACCTATGATCAAATAACCAATGTCATCAGGGACAGTATCGCCCCTGACGTTACAATGTTCATCAAGTATACCCTTCAAGATAACCGAGTAATTCGCATTGAGGTTTCGGAAGGGACCAACAAACCATATTATCTGCATAAGAAGGGCCTGAAGCCTTCTGGAGTGTATGTAAGACAGGGCTCTTCATCGGCCCCTGCTTCAGAGGATCAGATACGGCAGATGATTAAGGAAACTGATGGTGATGTGTATGAAAATATGCGTTCATTGCTTCAGGATCTGACCTTCGAGCAGGCCAAGGTAACGTTTGAAGAGAAGTC
>CAYMRN010000372.1:0-2165 GCA_964392855.1 uncultured Sphaerochaeta sp. | reverse complement strand
CAGGGCAGGCGTGGTCTACCATCTTATACATGCCGTCCTTGAAGATATCCAGGCCGACCTTGAAGATGAACATGGCAATGACAATGGCTGCGATGGAGTCGGCGATGGGCAGGCCCATCCGTGATCCCACAATCCCTATAAGGCCACCAGTTGTGGCCAGGACATCGCTTTGCGAATCCCAGGCGGAGGCCATAAGGGCAGGTGAGCCTGTCTTTTTGGCAGCCCTTCGGGTATAGAGGAACATGATCTCCTTGATGACGATGGATGTGATCGCAGCAACGACTGCCATCATTCCGGGAATTGGAAGGTTTTTGTATGACCCTTTGAATATTTTTCCAAACCCTTCGACAAACAGCACTATGCCAAGTGCCATGACGATTCCTGAGACTAGGATGGACGCGACACACTCCAGCCTCTCATGGCCATACTGGTGGTGCTTGTCCGAATCTTTGGCACCAGCAGAGACGCCCACTATAACAATTACTGAGCCTATAACATCACTGGCATTGTTTATGCCGTCGTTAATCATCGCTTGGGAGTGTGCAAAGATTCCTACAGCAAGTTTGCCCAGAGAAAGGAGGGCATTCATGAAGATGTTTGCCCTGGAGGTGTGCATCGCCAGCTTATGATTCTTTTCAAGATCCACCGTATTTCCTCCCTCGTAGGTCTTTGAGCCTTGGCTCAGAGTAGATTTACCGTACTCGTTGGACATTGCTTTGTCAAGCAAAGGTCTGGATAGCAAGGACCTGTCTTGGACCTGTCTTGATGGAATTGTCTTGTGTTTTACGAGATGCATGGTATATTGATTAAAGTGAGTGAGTACTCACTTACTCTTATGATGAGGTAGTAATGCGAGTGCCGAAATTTAGCAAAAAGACCTTTGACCATCTGCCAAGGGAGAAGCAACAGCTTATCCTTTCCACTGCAACTAGAGAGTTTGCCCAAAACGGGTATGAGAGGACAAACATCAACGTCATAGCAGAGAAGGCTGGTATCAGTGTAGGCTCGCTCTACAGGTATTTCACCTCCAAAGAGGACCTTTTCCTCATGACCGTGCACGAAGGGAGTGCATTCCTCTCCAGGACCCTGGAGCCTATCATCGCTTCAAAGCAACCTATGCTTGAGACAATGCGCAGCATCATCTGCGCCATTCAGACCACCAGCCGGGAACATCAGGCGCTCATCAAGCTCTACAATGAGATGACCTCGGTAGGGAACAGCGCCCTGGCACAAAGGCTTTCGCATGAGGTTGAGAGCATCTCCTCTGATGCGTATGTAAAGCTCCTGCAAAAGGGCCAGGAAAGAGGAGAGGTCAGAAAGGATGTCGATCCCCAACTCGGGGCCTTCTTCTTGGACAACCTCTTCATGTCCCTGCAGTTTTCTTATGTGAACGGGTATTACATCCAACGGTTCAAGACCTATGCAGGGGAGCGTATCCTTGAGCAGGATGCGAGAGTGGCCCAGGAGATGCTGCGGTTTATCCAGTCTGCACTGCTTGTATAACAGGAGGTTTCTATGACCAGATCAGAATATCTTCTCTCCTATGATGTGGGAACTACAGGGGTGAAGACCTGTCTGTTCTCTATAGGGGAGAGCCTTGTCTTGGTTGCCTCCTCCCTGTGTGGCTATCCCTTGCATATCTCGGAAGGGGGTGGGGCTGAACAGGATCCCCTTGATTGGCTTGTAGCGATCGAGAAAAGCACCAAGGAGGTGCTCGCCGAGTCCCAGATCCCAGCCTCTTCCATTGCAGGAGTCTCCTTTTGTTCGCAGATGCAGGGCCTGGTGCTGGTTGATGAGAGGGGAGAGGCACTGCGCAATGCCTTCAGCTACCTTGACCAAAGGGCAACAAAGGAGCTGAAACAGGGTCTTGGCCATGGCCTCCAGATAGCAGGAGCCAATGCATTCAAGCTCCTGCACTCCCTGGCCATTACAGGAGCTGTGGCAACAAGTGTGAAGGACCCTGTCTGGAAGTACCACTGGGTTCGCAACAACGAACCGGAAATATTTTCCCGTATCCACAAGTGGCTTGATGTGAAGGAGTATCTGATAGCCCAGATGACCGGTGCGTTTGTCATGACAGAGGACTCTGCCTTTGCAACCCTCCTGATGGATGTGAAGAGGCGCAGATGGAGTCCCTCCATCTGCAAGATGCTCAAGGTGAACAT
>CAYMRN010000371.1:0-2179 GCA_964392855.1 uncultured Sphaerochaeta sp. | reverse complement strand
GGGCATACCCTGAAAGGATTTGCGCACCGGCTGGAGCTCCAGACGTTCCCTGATGTTACTCATCAGCACGATGGCCAAGGTAAAGCCAATACCTGCTGCCAGGCCGGCGGTAAAAGCCTCCATCACATTGTAACCGCTGGTTATGTTGATGATTGCTATACCCAGGACAGCACAGTTGGTGGTGATCAGGGGCAGGAAGATTCCCAGCGCCTTGTACAGGGGGGGGCTAATCTTCTGGATCACCATCTCCAAGAGCTGTACCAGTGAGGCTATGACCAGGATAAAGGAGAGCGTCTGCAGGTACTCAAGGTTAAAGGGGACCAGGAGATAGTAGTAGATTGCCCAGGTCACAACCGATGCGACGGTGGTGACAAAGGTAACGGAGGCTCCCATGCCGATGGCATTCTCGCTGTTCTTGGACACCCCGATAAAGGGGCAAAGACCCAAGAACTGGACGAGAATGAAGTTATTGATAAATATGAATGTTATTAATATTGCAATATAGCTCATTACACTACCTTCTTGCGTGAGCTCTTCCATTCGAAGAACGCTTTCAGAAATCCCATTACCAGAAAAGCCCCAGGGGCAAGTGCCAAGACCCGTACAGGGTTCTCATAAAACCAGGGGATGGTGATGACTCCGCTGAACCCACCTATGGGAAACAGCGTGATGGTACCCGAGCCGAACAGCTCACGGATGAGTGCTATCAGGGTGATAGCCAAGCCAAAGCCAATGCTCATGCCGATGGCATCGAGGGCACTGTCAAAGGTGGTGTTCGAGCTTGCAAAGGCCTCTGCCCTTCCCAAGATGATGCAGTTTACCACGATCAGGGGCAGATAGACGCCCAAAGCGTTGTAGACAGCAGGCACGAATGCATGCATGACCATTTCGGTGACAGTGACCAAGGAAGCGATGACCACAATGTAAGCAGGGATATGGATGCTTCCGGGGATCACATTGCGCAACAACGAGATGATGATATTGCTGAACAGCAGTACAAAGAATACTCCAGCGGTCATCCCGATCGCATTGGATACCTGGCTAGAGACTCCAAGCACAGGACAGAGTCCCAAAGCAATGACAAACACTGGGTTTTGTTCAAAGAAGCCTTTTGTCAGCTCCTTCATATGGGTATTTTTCACTTTGATCCTCCTAGGGTCTTCACGTATGCACTGCCACCCTGTATTGCCTTACCGATGGCCATGAAGGTGACAGAGGAGCCGCTGACTGCAGCTGCATCGGATGGGCCTAGCATATCCTTGGTGGTGGGAACCGCCTTGGTTGAGCCTGTTCCCTTGAACATGTCCATATACCCTTCCTGTTCGCTTTTCTTGCCCAGGCCGGGTGTCTCACTGTTGGTGAGCATCTTTGCAAAGAGCATCTCGCCTTCGGCGGTATAGGAAGCTACCAGAGTAAGCTCCCCTCCATAACCCGATCCCTTGAGGCCGATGATATATCCACGCTCCTCGCTACCTTCTGTAAGGGGAACCCTGTACAGGACATATGGTACCCCTTCTACCGCAACCTGCTCACCTACGGTCCAGTCGTTGCTGACTGCCTTGAGGGCATTCATCTCATTTTCCCGTTCGGTCTGGGCAATGACTGGAGCTGTGATGGAGTTTGTCCACCCTAGGGCAAATGCACAGACTGCACAGATGGAGAGCAGTATGAAAGCATACTTCAGATTCTTTTTCATACCTTGGCCTCCTTCTGCTGCTTGCGATACTCGCGCGTATCGCCAAATTTCCGGGGAACGATATAGCGGTCTATGGTCGGAGTGACGATATTCATCAGCAGGATTGAGACCGAAACCGCTTCAGGCATGCTTCCGAAGTATCGGAACAGGAAGGTGAAGAACCCACAGCCTAGGCCGAAGATCACCTGACCCTTGTGGGTAATTGGTGAGGTCACATAGTCGGTAGCCATAAACAGGGCACCGAGCATCAGGCCTCCGGTAAAGATCGAGGGGAAGAACGAGCCTGCAAACAGGCCAAGCCCAGATGGCAGGCCGCCAAATATCCAGCTGAGAAGCCCTACACTACCCAGGTAGGTAAAAGGCACATGCCACGTTATGATCTTGCGGATCAGCATGTAGATGCCGCCTACCAGCAACAGCAGGGCACTCACCTCCCCAATGCATCCGCCGACATTCCCAAGGAACGAGTCGATCGAGTACGGG
>CAYMRN010000370.1:0-2188 GCA_964392855.1 uncultured Sphaerochaeta sp. | reverse complement strand
TGATATAGGTTTAAGCCTAAAATATTGAACTTCTTCGGAAATCCGTTCCTCTGGCTTATATGGGTTATTGATGAATAGAATCTTTATCATATCGGTAAATCCCCTCTATTTTTTGCTTCCATGGATTCTTATAAACTTACTTGGGGTTTAGGTCGAGTATTTGTTGAAAGTGCTGGAAATATGGAGATTGCTTTTGTTAATCTTTGCAAACTAACAAGCCTGGTCTCCTCTTCCCATCAATTTTTCTTCTTTGTTGTTGCCTTTCTTAATGTAGGGGTAGGTGTTGTATCGATACTGCTTATTTCATCAAGCATGCATGAAGGTCCTAAAGCTGAATATAGGATCCTGCCCGTATTCCTTCTATTTATATCCTACTATGGATTTTGGTACTCAGGGATTCTGCTCCGTGGGGGACTCGCCATCTCCTTTTGTATGTTTAGCTATGCGATGATTTTCCGGAAACGTTATGTATGGGCTCTTTTAGCATACTTGGTTGCATTTAGCTTTCATAATTCAGCCTTAATCTTCCTTGTTGTCATCGCCGTTTATCTTTTCTTTCCCACTGGGAAAATTCGAACCTATAGGATTGCAGCTGTAGCCATCATAGTGTTGTATGCTGTCCGTTTTTTTGACCTTTTCAATGCATTGGCAATACAGGGCGCAAAGATAATTGCTTCCAAAATAAGTTTTTTGAACTTTCTTAATTACTACTTGAGTACAGAAAACTATACGTTCCGTAATAATGGATTCCTCAAGACCGTTTTGTTCTTCATGCTTGAGTTCTTGTTTTTGACCTTTTGCTTCACTGACAACATATCAAAAAAACAAAAGAAGAACCTGAATGTAATCATGGTAGTAAGCATCATTGGTGGACTGCTTGGAGTCTTCCCCCAGATTAATAGGATTATTGATATCTTGTTTGTTGCAGTGCTCCCTTCACTATACTCCCTGCTCATCGAAATTTCTTCTGAAGAAAGATTCCAGATTGGGAAAACTCTATCAATAAGGAAGTTCCCTATGTGTTTCACTAGCTTAGCCGTAATAGCATTTGCCAACTTGGTGTTATATGCCTTGGTGGCAGAACTCCTCTGGCCTATCGTAGCACTTTTGGTTGGTCGATAACAAAATCCTTTGTTTGATGCATAGGTGGGGATCTGTTTCTTTCTCTTTATCCAATCGTGTTTGGCGCCATTTCCTAGCACTTTTCTTTGATTGTCTTTTGCCTACAACTCTGGTACCATTGGGACAGTTCAGAGGTATTACCTAGGAAGAAACCCAAGGGAAAGAGAGTGTCTATGAAATCCATAATATTGGCTGGAGGTTCAGGAACCCGGCTTTGGCCCCTGAGTCGTGGTACGTATCCCAAACAGTTCGTTACATTCCCTGGTATGGAACACTCCTTGTTTCAAATGGTCTATACCCGTTGTCTGGCTCTTTCAAAGCCAGAAGAAATTTACATCGTATCCAATGCTGCATATGAATCTTTTCTGTACACTCAGATAGAAGATCTTGGGATCAAGGTAAGTCCCCATACAATCCTCTTGGAGCCCATGGCTAAAAATACCCTTCCCGCCATATACTATGGTGTGAAGGAGATTCAAAAAGAGGGTGATGATGTGGTTGCAGTCTTTCCCAGTGACCATCTTATCCGTGATCCTGAATTCTTCAGTTCTCAGATAGCGAAAGCAATCCCACAAACTGAAAATAATATCATTACCTTTGGCATAACCCCAACATCCCCAGAGACAGCCTACGGCTATATCAAGCAGGGTAAGCCCCTATCAGGCGGGGCTTTCATGGTTGATCAGTTCAAGGAAAAACCCAATTTGGAACTTGCTGAGGAGTATGTACAAAGCGGGTATCTTTGGAACAGCGGCATGTTCATGTTCCGTACTGACCTGTTCAGCGAACAGGTGCGCCTCCATGCCCCAGGGGTCTATGAAGCCTTTGCTTCAGGGACTGTGGAAGAGTCCTTTGAAAAAACTCCTCGAATATCCATAGACTATGGAGTATTGGAAAAGACTAATCGTATTGCGGTGCTTCCTTTGCAGATCGTCTGGAATGACTTAGGCAGCTTTACCGCCTTTGACGGCGAATATGATCAATACAAGGACGATCATGGAAACATCAGTTTCCATGATGACCTTTTCATTGAAAAAACTGACCGGCTCGTCCGCGTACCCCGCAC
>CAYMRN010000369.1:0-2199 GCA_964392855.1 uncultured Sphaerochaeta sp. | reverse complement strand
ACTCCTCCTTAAGCAGTACGAAGTTGCCAAAATAGGAACGCGGGCCACCTATGTCGAAAGCGTAGGCATCTTTGGTCTGTCCGGATATGTCCACCAGGGTCATGGCCTTGGAGACACGCTTCTGAAAAGCGGGGAAATCAAAGAGGAGCTGGTCAGGCTTCAGCGCATCACGATCTTCAAGAAACGCATCACGGTAGAGCGCCTTCGCCTCGAGGGTGAGGCTATGGTAACTGGTGGCAAGGCGTTGGTCTCCAACAAAGCAGAAAAAGTCATCCTTGGAAAAATACTCCTCTATCGATGAGGTAAGCAGTTTTGCACTTGATGCATCGACTAGGGAGAGGGAGAAGCTGCTGATCTTATCGGTCGTCTCCTGAGTGAGGGGGTTGAAGATGCGTATCTTGCCCACCTTGTCCCAGTCGGCATAGATGCGGTAGGGAGAGTCACTCTCGTAGGGAAAGATATCCATGACCTCTCCGCGCACACTGAACTCCCCGGGGGAGGAGGTGGCAACCGTGTTTATATACCCAGCCCCTCCAAGTTCCTTGGCAAGCCTGATAGGGTCAAAGGGTGAGTGTATCCGTATGGTGAGCTCAGCGTCCCCCAGGGCCTTGGGGGAGACCACCTGGCTGACGAAAGGCCTCAGGTGGGTGACAATGATGCCATGGGAACACTCCTTGATGGAGGAGAGCCGCTTAAGCTGGGTGTATTCGATATCATCGCCGGTGAAGGTTGAGTAGAGTTTCCTGCCATGACTGGGAAGGTAGATGGTCTTAACCTCCTCCTTGCTTAAGGGAGTCTGCATGACAGACTTTGCATCAACGCGAAAACCGTTGTCCTTCAACAGGGCGAGGGCACTCTCCTCTGTCGGGCAGATTACCCAGATTCGCTTCTTTTCTCGCCTGCTGAGCAGACGCAAAAAAAGAGCCAGGGGGTAGCCTTCCAGGCCCTGGACTGATAATGAAGTGGCTCCGCTGGCATACGCCTTGTAGGCAGGGCTGCTTTTGATATACGATTGAACGATCGTGGCGATAGGCATTTGCATAAGCGCCATTACCCTATCATGAGCAAGAAGGTTATGCAATAGAATGAAAATACAACTTGAAAAGAAAAAACTCGACATACTCGCAAAGGCTGTAGAGGACGCCGGTCTCTATGCAAAAGAGAAACAAGGTGAGATACACCGCTCCTACAAAAGTGACGGCTCGGTCATCACCAAGACCGACCTCGCCATCTCCAAAGAGATCCTTTCGGTAGTCACCACCCTATTCCCTGAGGCGAACATCATCAGCGAGGAGACCCTTACCGAATTTGACAGGGAAGCTCCCTACACCTTTGTCCTGGACCCCATCGACGGTACCGATGTCTACTCCCAGGGCCTGCCCTCCTGGGCAGTAGCCCTAGGCATCCTGGACAAGGATCGCAAACCTGTGGGTGCCTATATCTCAGCGCCAAGGTGGGGCATCGGAAGCGAGAGCCTCTTTGTCCGCCTGGACCCGGGGACGGACCTTTTGGTCAATGGAGAGCCTTGGGTGCTTGAAGGGGACAAGGATACCCCCAATCAGATCACTATGGGCTCCAGCGGACAGCGCCTGATGGACTTCTCCCGGTATTATGGCAAGATAAGGATCTTCGGCAGCAGCATCCTGCACATGCTCGCCCCTGTCATCCATTCGCATATACAAGGGTGTGTGAACCAGAGCTGCTATGTCTGGGACATTGCAGCAAGCCATGCCGTCCTGCTTGCATATGGGATGGATATCCAGTATGTGGATGGAAAGCCCTTTGTCTATGACGACAGGTTTCTCCTTGAGCGAAAGAGCTTCTCGCCTTCGTTCTATGCAGGGACTGAGGCGTGTCGCAAGGAATTGGCTAGGGTCCTCCCCTCTAGATAGAGGGGTTTGGGATCTTGCCCTGCTCATGCCAGTGTCTGGCTAAGTAGATGAACGGGGTGTCGAACACTGCCACCACCCACTTCAGCACAAAGGTACTGATGATTATCTGCACCACTACAGAGGTGGGATACACCCCCCAGAAGGCTATGAAGGTGAAGACCAGCGTATCTATGAGCTGGCTGACGAATGTGCTGAGGTTGTTTCTTAGCCAGAGGTATCCCCTGCCCGGCTTCTTCTCCTTCCAGAAGGCAAAGGCCCAGATATCGTGGGTATTGCTTATCAGGTAAGCCACGAGGGAGCCCATGGC
>CAYMRN010000368.1:0-2226 GCA_964392855.1 uncultured Sphaerochaeta sp. | reverse complement strand
GATCTATTCGACCTTCCTGGTCAGCCTGCCCACCACGATCTTCTGGAGGGGGGCAAGCGCCCTCTTCCTTGCCATCCTCATGTATGGGTCGGTTACCCTCTATACCCTCTTTGGGGCGGCACTGCTCAAATTCCTTACCTCGAAGAGGGTGGGATCGGCCATCAACATCGTGTTGTCCCTCGCCTTGGTCTATACGGCTATCACGTTGGTATGGCCGTTGATACGGACGTGAAGCAGCATTGCACATCAGCACCAGCTCGGCATTGTTCAAGTTTTCAGTATCGGGCACGGTAACTGTGGTATACTACCATCCGGTCATATGTGAGGCATCTTCAGTTTGTTGGCGGTCTGACTAATAGTGAGTAGGGAGATGCCCGATGGATCAAGTCAAACGCAATCGCGAAGTATCTACACAGTTTGTCACTCTCTATAATACGCTTGACGGATGGATGCGAAATATCCTCAAAGTTGATAATGGGCCTTCGTTTGCATCTGTCCTCAGGGAGATGGCAAAAAAATACCCAGTCATCGACAAACACTTCAAATACCTACAGGACATGGCAGATGTGAGGAACCTCGTAGAACATACCCGCATGGACGATGGAGTCGGTTTGGTAGTCCCCACTCAGGATGTTGTCGATGATTTCAGTCGTCTTGTGGATATGATCATGGATCCTCCCGCACTATATAAAGAGGCTGCAAAGAATCTGAAAATTCACAAGTATACCGATCCCCTCTCTGTGACACTCAGTGAAATGAAGGAGCACGACTTTTCCCAGCTCGTCGTCCAGGATCAGAAGGGTACCCACCGCCTGATAACTCGGGAAGGAATTGCCAAATGGCTCGAAGAGAGCATTGAGGATGATGTGGTGAGTATCAGAGAGACGACCATTGAACAGGTCTTGCGATGTGAAGATAAGGAGGCGTGCTGTTTCCTCCCACGAAATGCCAATATATTCGAGGGACTGCAGAAATTTTCAAATCCCGAGAAACGAATCCAGGCATTGGTCCTGACCCAGACTGGTCGGGAAGAAGAAAAACCGGTGGGTTTGGTCACCGCGTATGATATCGCCCGAATCGCATCATCCTCTGCTTGAACGGGACAAAAGGCTAGAGGTATCGAATCCGTTGAGATGCTCCCATCAAAGGAGGGTACCAATGTCAGGAAAGCGTGTAGTATCAACCAATATTGATGAACTCCTTACGCTGTTGAAGGAAGTAAAGGACATACTATCAATCAACCGTGAGAATGCTGTCGGCACCATGAATCTCTTTGACGTGTGTGGAAGAGCTCACTATGAGAACCAACATAGCAATATTCTTGCCTATCTTCTCGATGAGCAGGCAGGCCACAAGCATGAAGAATTCTCCGCTCTTTTTCTCGAGATGATCAATGAGAAACTTCCCGAAAAGCCACTTCCCAGTGAGCACATAAGAGTGGTGAAGAGAGAGAGGACAATTGATGCAAGCAGGCGGATCGACCTCTTCTTGGAGGCTGATTCATTTGCTGTGGTGTTGGAAAATAAAATCCACGCCGCTGATCAGGCAGGACAATTGTTCGATTATTACCAATGGGCCAAAGCAAACCATCGTACAAAGCGAATAATTCTCTGTTATTTGACATTGGATGGATCAGATCCTTCAAAAGAATCAATTCCAATGAGTACATTGAACACTCTGAAGAAGAACAGCAATTATGTGTCTCTTGCCTACTCGTCGGATATTTTGAGTTGGCTCGGATCGCTAGAAGTAAAGGACGAAGAGCACGTCTTGAAAGCTGCCTTGGTTCAATACATCTATGTGATCGATGGGTTGTTTGAGTTCAGAGAGGAGGATTGTATGGATAGAAAATCAGTAATAGACAGTATGAGTGATATCTGTGGAAATCTTGACTCGTATGCACTTCAAGAGGTTCTTCAAAACACCAGACTAATTGAACAAGGGTGCAAATTTTATATATTTACCAATTTCCTGCAAGAACTGGTAAAGGGAGTGGAAGACAAGGGGGGGGAGACCAATCCCTCTCCTGCTATATACTACACCCACAAGCAAAACCGCTATAAGCCATCGGATATCGAAGAGTGGAAACGCACATGTATGGAAGATTTCAATGATATCGGTATTGAGTTGGAGCTCGATGAATCAGCGGGTATTGGCTTTGAGCTAGAGAGTCTTTTAACAAAACCCAAAATGCCCGCGGTTTTTCCGCTTCTGGTCCGGGGAAAA
>CAYMRN010000367.1:0-2226 GCA_964392855.1 uncultured Sphaerochaeta sp. | reverse complement strand
ATTCGCTTGAATGCCGACGCTAAGCGGCTACCACATGTTCCCTTCCGAAACGATCAGAGACGTTGAGGCTGGACCTTGTGCAATACGCACCTCCCGCCTTGACCCAATGGAGAGCAAAGCTGTGTATGCATTTACGGTAAATGGAAATTCTATTACCTACGATGGAGAGGATAAGAAACTCCTGCGTTTCTTACGTGAAGAGCTGAACCTCACCGGTACCAAGGATGGTTGCAGTGAAGGTGCCTGCGGTACCTGCACCGTCCTGATCGACGGCAAAAAGACCAAGGCTTGTGTAACACCCCTTTCCAAGCTCGAAGGCAAATCCATCATAACCATAGAGGGACTCTCCGACCGTGAAAAGGATGTCTACTCCTACTGCTTTGCAGAGGCTGGGGCGGTGCAGTGTGGCTACTGCACCCCAGGGATGATCATAAGCGCGAAGAGCCTGCTTGATGTGGAGCCCAATCCTGACCTTGATATGGTAAGAAAAGCCATCAAGGGGAACATCTGCCGATGTACAGGGTACAAGAAGATAGAGGAGGCAATTCTCAAGGCAGCTGAGTTCTTCAGGGAGAACCTGCCGATACCAACAGATGTGGAGGAGCCGGTACTCGACAAGCGCTACAGGCGTGTTGATGCGATCCCCAAGGCACTGGGAGAAGGTCTGTATACCGATGATATCCGTATCGACGGGATGCTCTACGGCAAGGCCGTGCGTTCGGCATTTCCAAGAGCCAGGGTCTTGAAGATTGATGCCACCGAAGCTGAGAAGCACCCCGACTTTGTCAGGATGGTCACAAGCAGCGAGGTTCCCGAGAACATCATTGGGCACCTGACCCATGACTGGGACGTCATCATCCCAATCGGGAGCATCACACGCTACACCGGCGACGCCGTCTGTCTGGTTGTTTCCAAGAACAGCGAGACCCTTGACGAGATAGCCTCCCTTATCGATGTATCCTACGAAGTGCTGAAGCCAGTGCTGAGCATGGAGGAGGCACTTGCAGACGATGCCCCTGCCATCCATGAGGGGGGCAACATCCTCACCATCGAGCACATAGTCCGTGGAGACGCCGACAAGGCTATCCTAGAGAGCAAGCATGTCGTCACCCGCCACTACTCCACCCCCTATACCGAACACGCCTTCATGGAGCCTGAGTGTGCCGTAGCACTGCCCGAAGGAGAGGATGGGGTGCTGGTCCATACCTCAAGCCAGTCAATCTACGACGAGCGTGACGAGATATGCCGTATGCTCAGGCTCCCTGCTGAAAAGGTTCACTGCCACAGCATGCTTGTCGGTGGTGGTTTTGGCGGCAAGGAGGACATGAGTGTCCAGCACCATGCTGCCTTGCTTGCCTGGCTGCTCAAGAAACCCGTAAAGGTCAAGCTCAGTCGCCAGGAAAGCCTGGCCGTCCACCCCAAACGCCATCCGATGGAGATCACCCTGACTACAGCCTGTGACGAACAGGGTCGCATAACTGCGATGAAGGCTGTGATCCTAGCCAATACAGGGGCCTACGCTTCCTTAGGCGGTCCTGTCCTGCAGAGGGCGTGCACCCATGCATCAGGGCCCTATAACTTCCAGAATTTCGAAGTGTTGGGCAAGGCAATCTATACCAACCTTGTGCCTTCCGGTGCTTTCAGGGGCTTTGGGGTTACGCAGAGCTGTTTTGCCGTCGAGTCAAACATGAATCTGCTCTGCGATGAACTGGGCATGGACTACTGGCAGTTCAAGAGGCTCAACGCCCTCAAGCCGGGGGATGTGATGCCCAATGGGCAGATAGCCCAACCTGATACAGGCATCATAGAGTGCCTGGAAGCGGTGAAGGAAGCATACGACTCTTCCCCGCGTGCAGGTCTTGGCATCGCCTTCAAAAATAGCGGAGTGGGAGTCGGGGTCCCCGATACCGGCAGGTGCATCCTCTCTGTTGAAAACGGCAAGGTGCACATCCGCACCAGTGCAGCATGCATGGGCCAGGGAATTGCCACTGTCTGCATCCAGATGCTCGGTGAGACCTGTGCCCTGAACTCGGCAGACCTCATAGTCGAGGATCCTGATACGAGACGCACTCCCGACTCCGGCACCAGCACCGCATCCCGCCAGACGGTCTTTACAGGGGAAGCGGTACGCAGGGCTGCCCTGAAGCTGAAGGAAGCGCTCAAGGACTCTAGTCTTGCTGATCTTGAGGGAGAGGAGTTCTTTGGCGAGTACACCAGTGTCACCGA
>CAYMRN010000366.1:0-2236 GCA_964392855.1 uncultured Sphaerochaeta sp. | reverse complement strand
GAAGAGCGAAGGTATCATTCCCATCGGATTCTCCCCGCTAGGTTCCCCAAACAGGCCAGAGAGGGACACCACCGAGACCGATGCAGTCGACATGGAACACCCAATAGTCGTTGCAATAGCAAAGGCGCACAATGTACACCCTGCAACCATCTGCCTCAAGTGGGCACATGCGAACGGCATCGTACCCATCCCCCAGTCGACCAAGGAGAGCAATCTCAAAAGCAATCTGCAAAGTATCATGAGCGACCCCCTTACCAGTGAAGAAGTCGCCTTGCTCAAGGAGGCGGACTGCAACAGCCGTCTGGTCAAGGGGCAGGTCTTCCTCTGGAAAGAGGCCAAGGACTGGACCGAACTGTGGGATGAGGACGGGATCATCCGTTCCCCCGAGCACTATAGAAGATAACCTTTCAAGGAGGGCTACCATGGAGAAGAAGACAATGCTGGGAGCAAAGCTACCAGGAAACAGCACCGTTACATTTGACAAGTTCGATATACCCAGACCAGGGTATGGCCAGGTTCTGCTCAAGACCAAATGTTCCACCATCTGCGGTAGCGACATCAGGGCGATCTATCGCGAACATCTGGGAAAAGGCCCTGAAGGGTATCAGAATGTCATAGCAGGGCATGAGCCTTGTGGACAGATAGTTGAAGAAGGACCTGGCCTGAAACGGTTCAAGAAGGGTGACAGGGTCATCGTCTACCACATCAGTGGCTGTGGGGTCTGCTATGACTGCCGTCAGGGCTACATGATCAGCTGCACAGGCGATACGCGCGCAGCCTATGGCTGGCAGCGTGACGGTGGGATGGCAGAGTACATCCTCTGTGACGAGAAGGACCTGGTCCTGCTGCCACCTGAGCTCACCTATGCAGACGGAGCCCAGGTGGCCTGTGGCTTTGGCACTGTCTATGAGGCGATTGAAAAGGTCGGGGTCAGCGGCAATGATGCTGTGCTGGTAGTAGGCTTGGGTCCTGTGGGGTTGGCGGCTCTGATGCTTGCCAAGGCTATGGGAGCGACCAAACTCATCGGTATCGAGACAGAACCTGCCAGGATTGAACTGGCCAAAAGCCTAGGCCTGGTCGATCATGCATTCGCCCCCAGTGCCGATATTGTGGATAAGGTGAAGGCTCTCACCGGTGGGCACGGCGTTGAGCGTGCCTTTGACTGCAGTGCAAGCGACAGTGGTCGGGCGACAGCCATCAGGGCAACCCGAAAATGGGGGAAGATTGCCTTCGTCGGTGAGGGAGGAAGCGTACACTTCGACCCGAGCCCCGACATGCTCCATGACCAGAAGACCATCTACGGCAGCTGGGTGACCAGTATCTGGAAGATGGAGGATCTGGTTGAGCATCTTGTCAGGTGGAATATCCACCCTGAAGACCTCATAACCCACCGCTTCCCCTTGGAGAAGGCTGACGAGGCCTATGCCCTTATGGCAAATGGGACGTCAGGAAAGGTAGCGGTCTGCTTTGACGAAGAGTTGAAATAAATCAGCCTATGACCCTTGGGAAAGAATCGGTGGCAGCGTAATAGAAAGGCTGTGCGGACTCTGTGATGCCACCACTGTCTTGCATGACGTGGATAGCAGGAGGGAGCACCACCTTTGTGGGAAACCCTTCACTATCCCCAGCCATGCGCTTGACAAGTATATCTGCCACTATCTGGCCGATCTCATCAATGGGTTGTGCAGCAGCGTAATGGCAGAACTTGAGCAGCGGTGCATAGAACAGATGGTCAAAGGATGCGAAGACCATCCTTAGGCAGTCCTTCTCGCTGCCCTCTGCAGCCAGGTAGCTGGTTGCCCCAATGTGCACCATATCATTGACCACAAAGAAGGCGCTGGGAGAGTTCTCCTGTTCAAGGGCCTTTTTCATCAGCGAGTATCCGGACTTTTGGCTCATGCCGCCCTGTATGACAAAGGCCTCCTCAACAGGGAGGTTGTGCTCCCTCATCGCATCAAGATAGCCGCGCAGTCTCTCCACTGAGGTATGCACCGTGCTCTTCCCCCCAAGAAACCCTATCCGTCTATGCCCTTCACGGATAAGTGCGCTGGTCAGGTCGTAGGACCCCTTTCTGTTGTCTACAAGCACCACATCACAGGCAAGACCGGCTATCTCCCTGTCCAACATCACCATGGGGGTGGATTTCAATGCAGAAAGAGTGAAATGTGTACCCACATTGCTCGCGGGGACCACCACCAGGGCATCAACGTTGCGCTCTAACAGTAGGGAGAGCTTT
>CAYMRN010000365.1:0-2241 GCA_964392855.1 uncultured Sphaerochaeta sp. | reverse complement strand
AGGGGTTGCTCAAGCCTTAGTATTTCTTAAGTTGTGAACATTGAATAAAAAGTCAAGCTACCCAAGCTTGGCTGGATAAGATTCCGGGATAAAAGAACCTCAGCAGAAGGCAAGATCAAGTCGGTGACGGTCTCAAGATCCGCAACAGGGAAGTATCATGCCTCTTTCCTTTTTGAACGCGAAGCTCCTGTTTTCATTAAGAAAGTTGTACCATCCCCTAAAAAGGTCGTGGGGCTCGATATGAGCCTATCAGACTTCTATGTTGACAACGAGGGGAACAGTCCTGGATTTGTGAGAAACACGAGAAAATATGAAATGCAACTTGCCAAGGCCCAAAGAAGATTGAGCAGGAAAAAGAAAGGATCTAAGAACAGGGAAAAAGCGAAAAAAAGCGTTGCTCTCAAGCACGAGCGGATAGCCAACTCTCGTCTCGACTTCAACCGGAAGCTCGCTACCCATCTGAGCCGTGAATACGATGCAGTTTGCATCGAGACCCTTTCGTTGAAGGGGATGTCACAGACCTTGCACTTGGGCAAGTCAGTACATGACCTTGGATATGCTGACTTTGTCTCACGATTGAAGCAGAAAGCTGCAGAGACAGGGACCAATGTCATCCAAGTGGACAAGTGGTATCCAAGCTCAAGACTCTGCAGCAACTGTGGGTATAAGAACAGGGATCTCACTCTTAAGGATCGCACCTGGACATGCCCCAATTGTGGAGCGCTTCTCTCACGTGATGAGAATGCAGGAAAGAACTTAGTGCGCCAGTTCGGCGTCATATATATAGCGGAGTGAAACTCTCTGCCTGACAAAGTCTCACCAACAGTCAGTATCCAGCCTTGGAACCGAAGCCGTGAGGTTAGGTTTAAGCGTAGGTAGGAAAGTACAAGAGCCGTAAGGGGAACCTGAAGTGATTGAGCCTCGTTAATCCATAAATGGAAGCCAATATCGTTAAGTTGATAGTCGGCAGTATGAACAGTCCGCTAGAGGTGAGGGCTGGGAGATTCCATCGGGGTCGGAGAGCATGACGAGTGTGCAAGGTATGTATGGTGTACCTGGGAGGACTTGCATCCTTCCGCCATAGGGCGGAAGCCACTGGCACAAGGCTTTGGAAGGCCAAGGCCAAGGGTGGGTGCAAGTAGTCGGATCTTCTCATAGTAGTGATGAAACCTGTGAAAGCTGGTGGAGCGAAGGGGAAGACATTTTGTTCGTCTCCTTTGATGAAACACTTGGGACACTGGAGGCCCTATTAAAAGTGGAAAGCGAAGAGAAGGAGATATGGGAGCTGTCCAGCACCCATAAGCGGTTACAGACCCTTATTCACCATGTGAACAAGGACAGTCTGAAAGAGGAGCACCAGCGCCAGAGGGGGAACAAGGCCTCTGGTATCGATTCCTGTAATGCTGGTCGGCTACCTGTATGCCCTGAAGATTTCCAGCAAGTTCGATATCCCAGCCAATCCAGAGGTCTCTTTGGAAGATCTGGTAGAGAAATATGGCAAGCTTCCTAATGCTTTCAGGTCTTTTGCCCCTATTTTGCTTCCTATCCTGCTTATCGCCTTGAAATCCATTGCAGACTTCCCTTCACATCTTTTTGGAACAGGATCGGTGAAAAGCTTCTTTGACTTCATCGGTAACCCAGTCACCGCCCTCCTATTTGGTGTGGGCCTTGCCGTTACCCTGATTCCCAAATCAGAGAAGAAAGGAACTACCTTCAACTGGATCAGTGATGGAATTCAGAGCTCTGCAAGTATCCTTGCAATTACCGGAGCCGGTGGAGCCCTTGGCGCAGTGCTGAAGAGCCTTCCCATTGCTGAGATACTTTCCGGTAGCCTAGTGCAAATGAATGCAGGGCTGTTGATCCCCTTCATCATCGCCGCTCTTCTTAAGACAGCGATGGGAGCCTCTACAGTCGCCATGATCGTGACTTCTGCCATGATGGCCCCCCTCATGGGGCAGCTTGGCTGGACGAGCGAGATGGCCAAAGTGCTTGCCTTGCTGGCGATAGGAGCAGGTTCGATGACCGTCTCCCATGCAAACGACAGCTACTTCTGGGTTGTATCGCAGTTTTCCGATATGGATACGGCAACGGCCTACAAGACTCAGACCGGTGTGACGCTGGTACAGGGAATAACCACCATTATCATCCTGATGATTCTAGGTATATTCTTCCTGTAACAGATGCTATAATTCTTAGCATTCATTTCCAAAATTCGTTCGATACACAGACTTGAGGCTCAAA
>CAYMRN010000364.1:0-2245 GCA_964392855.1 uncultured Sphaerochaeta sp. | reverse complement strand
TGGGTTTTCCGCTTTGGCGCATCAGATACTCCCCATACAGTTCATCAGAAAGCTCCCTAAGCCTTTTTGCCCTCTCGTCACGCACACTCTCAGGCGCCCTGTCCTTAGCCTTGAAAAGCGGGGTGTCAGGACGGGGGGAGAAGGGAAAGACGTGCATTTGGGCAAACTTCTGCTCTGTGAAGTAGCGCAAGGTCTCTTCAAACTCCTCATCCCCCTCACCCGGAAGACCGGTGATGACATCCCCTGCGATAAAGGGGTCATCCTTGGCCTCACGTAGGCGATCGAGGATAGCCGAAAGGTCCTCTATTGCATAGTGACGGTTGACCCGGGCCAGCACCTTGTTGCTGGCACTCTGAACCGGGATATGAAAGTGAGGCTGCATCCTCGGGTCAGCAAGGGTAGCCAGCAGCCTGTCGTCGATATGGTCGGGTTCCAAAGAGCTGAGGCGAAGACGAATTCCTCCCCCTAGGGATGCAAGCAACTCTTCAAGAAGGCCACCCAAACCCCTGTTTGTGTGGTCATACATGGTGAGGTTCACCCCGGTCAGCATAATTTCGCTGAAACCGGCAGCCTCAAGGGCCAAGGCCCGCTGCACCACCGTCTCACTGGCAAGGGAGACAGCCTTCCCCCTGGCAATGTGCACCCTGCAATAGGCACACTCATTGTCGCAGCCATCCTGCACCTTCAGGTAAGAGCGGCTATGGTAGGAGAACGAGGCGGCATCATAATCAAAGACAGAAGCCTCGCCATCACTGAAGGAGAGGCATCCACTCTTCAGGTCAAGGCCAGCCTCAAGGGAGAGTTTCAGATGTCTTGCCAACTTCAACAGGTGTGCCTTCTTCTCAAGGGAGACGACGATCACCTGGTCCGAAAGGGAACGCAGCTCCTCTTCGTTGACCTGGGCATAGCACCCTGTCGCCAAGGTAGGGGCCAAGGCGGCGAACTTGCGGATCATCCTGCGGGCCTTCTGCTCAGCCTTCGAGGTTACCGTACAGGTATTTACAATATAGAGATCGGCTGCCTCTCGCTCACCAACGATAGTGAACCCTTCCTGGGAGAAGGAGTCTGCAATTGCTTCACTTTCGCACTGGTTGAGCCGACAGCCCAAGGTATATACACAAACGTTCAAAAACTACCCTCCTGGTCTTTCAGGGTCTGCATCACCGTATCGACAGCACCCTTGAGCCCCATGCGCATCTGCCTGGCATAGGGGTTGTATCGTTGCAAATCATAGAAGAGCTGCAGCGGGTCGTTGCAGGTCTGCTCCACTATCGAGGTGAGGTTACGGTAGCCGATGGTGGCCAACTGGGTCTCCCCAAGGGAGAGTTCTGCCAGCGTCCTTCCCACAAAGTGGGTTATCCCCTGTGACCAGGCCGCCTCACGGTCATGCTGGTCACAACTCATCTGGTGCACCTTGAGCTCCCATCGCACAAACTCTTCGACCCACTGTTGGACAAGGGATGGGGGGGCATTGACAGGGCAGATGACCAGGGGCAGACCAGCTATGCCGTTCTTTCCTGAGTCCGGGCCGAACATCGGGTGGGTGGCTATCGAATGGATGTCACCAGGGAGATGCTCGCGCATAAGCTTGGCCGGGTAGAGCTTGACCGAGCAAGTATCCATCACCAGGGTATTTGGCCGGATCCTTGCGGAAGTGCGCTTCAGCACCTCCTCAAAGGCACTGATGGCGACACAGTAGAAGAGCACATCACAGGAGAGGACCTCGTCCTCTGTTGCAAGGCTTACCCCTGCCGGGGCCTGTTTAGCCGAACGCCCATAGCCAAAAACGCTGAAGCCGTGTTTAGCGAGCTCACTTGCCCAAAAAGAGCCAAAACGACCTAGGCCGTATACACCAATTTTCACAAGAGTATTCATTGCCGGCATTGTACCGAATATGGGCATTGCTAGCAAGAACGTGGGGCTTGGTAAAGATAAACGCAGTAAAAAGCGATTGACGGATATTAGATGCGATAAATCAGGGGATCATCATTTGAACTCAGCATTTTTCCCTGCATATCCTCACAATATGAATCGTATGAAAACGTATTGAAATGGTTTGTTGCAGAAACTGAAGAACCGATGGCTTTGCAAAGCAGCTTAAGCGTCAATTACCAGTAAAGAGGTAGACGTCTATAGGTAATAGACCAATGTATCTTTCCTGTAACTCTTGGTAAGGCAACTAAGCAGGATGCGACTCTACGGTAACAATAAAATACAGATAGATTTTTTAGCTACTCCTTAGAAG
>CAYMRN010000363.1:0-2255 GCA_964392855.1 uncultured Sphaerochaeta sp. | reverse complement strand
ATGCCAGTGTTGGCACAAATGTCATAGCGCAACTCCTCACTCATCAGGGCGGTCCATCTGAGGGATTGTGCATACTCATCCTCACTGCTGAACATGTGTGCTGATCCGAAAGTGAGGGTCTTGGTATCGATGTCGGGGCTAAAGAAACGGTTGAACAGCACAACCCCATCAATGGAGAGCTGGTCAAGCTTGTACAGCAGATTGGAAAGGGAGGAGAAATACGAGCCCATCTTCAAGCTCAAGGGTACCTTGGTCTTCTTGCGGGCAGCCTTTACCAAAGAGAGATAATTCTTTTCGATGGCAGTGCCGTCGACAGCAATATCAGCTGCGACCACATAGTGGTTCAGCTCGATCGCATCAGCGCCACAGGCCACAAATCGGTTGATGTACTCTATCCATGAACCACTTTCACGGCAGTTGATGGAGGCGATGACAGGGATGTCCAGCGCCTTCTTGGCATTCTCAAGGAGGGTCAGATGTTCGTCGATCGCCTGTTCCATGGAGGAACCTTTTATGAAGCCATAGGCGTCGGCATGCACGAGATACTCTTGGGTCTCGTCAACAAGGGCGTCGCTTTCCCCCTCTATCTGCTCTTCAAAGATGGATTTTAGGACCACAGCCCCGACTCCTGCATCTTCGCATTTTTTCAGGGAATCAAGGGTTGCAGTAAGGGGACTGCTCCCAACGATGATGGGGTTTTTAAGATCAAGGCCCAGATATTTTGTTGACAAGTCTGCCATATGTTACTCCTCAAAAACAGATATGCCGACAAACACTGGCCGGCTAGGGGTAAGTATAGCATGAATAGATGGCTTTCTCCATATGGATTGAATACGTTAGCCAAGGGAAAAGATGCAGAAAGGTACCGTTTCACCGGTACCTTTCGTCTGCAATGGGCAGAGCCTAGAGGATGTAGGGGATCCTGAAATTGTGCGATTGGTAGACTACAAAGGTCTCGACCTCAGAGATGTCATCAATCTTGTCCAACTCCTTCTTGAAGAAATCCAACAGGGTGAGCCCCTCCTCCTCTGCAAGCACAAGCTGGACGATCAGGTCGTAGCGACCGGTAACTACAGCAGCAGAGATAACCCCACGGAGCTCGGCGAACTCCTTGGCCTTCCTCTCCAGATCCAAGGTCTTGAGCTTCACCCCCATCATGACCACCTGCAGGCCAGGTATCATCTCAGGGTTGACCAAGCCTGATATCTCAAGAATCCCCTCATCGATGAGCTTGTTCACACGGGCACGCACAGTATTCTCTGTGATGCTCAGCTCTTCGGCGATTGCACTGAAGGGCTTGCGCCCATCATGCAGTTGCTTGATAATTGCCTTGTTTGTCTCATCCATCTTTAACTTCATCATCGCTTACCCATTCTTCCTCTCGAATTCTTTCATGAACTGGGCAAGATAGAGCACATCTTCCTTGGGAAGAGCATTGTATAAGCTAGAACGCAACCCCCCAACAGAGCGATGGCCCTTCAAGCCGAGCATCCCTTCCTTGGTAGCCTCAGCGACAAACTGTTTTTCCAGTTCCTCGCTTGGAAGGCGGAATACGATATTCATACGTGAACGGAATGCAGGGTCGACTGGACTATGGAAGAACGAAGAGCTGTCTATGACATCGTAGATGATGGCACTCTTCTCCATGGCCCGCTTATGCATCCCTTCAGACCCTCCATTTCTCTTGATCCACTCAAGGACAAGCTTCACACCCCAAATGGAGAATACGGGAGGGGTATTGGCCAAGCCCTTGTCCTTACTGTGCACGCGGTAGTCCAGATAGGAGGGGAGGTTTGGATTCTGCCTCTCCAAAAGGGACTTGTTCATGATGATGAAGGTGGCCCCCGCAGGTCCCAAATTCTTCTGCACACCACCGTAGATCATGGAGAACTTCTCTACAGGCACAGGGCGGGAGAGGATGTCACTGGACATGTCGGCAATGAGGGGGACATCCCCTGTATCGGGGAATTCCTGCCATTCGATCCCCCCGATAGTCTCGTTGGAACAGAGGTAGAGGTAGCTGCTGTCCTTGCTGGGCTTCACCTCAGAAGGCTTGGGCAGGGTGGAGAACTTATTGGCCGTACCGTCATAGTAGTAGTTGACCTTCCCCAGTTTTTCAGCATCAGAGGCAGCCTTGCTGGACCAGGTGCCGCTTTTGATATAGTCAGCTACGCTACCCGGACGCAGGAAGTTCATCGGAATCATGGAGAACTGCAAGGTTGCCCCTCCTCCGAGGAAATAGAGGTCATAGTCCT
>CAYMRN010000362.1:0-2261 GCA_964392855.1 uncultured Sphaerochaeta sp. | reverse complement strand
ATTCGATCATGAAGAATGACTTCGAAAGTGCCGGCTTTGCCAGCACCGAGATAAAAAAAAGGCTGAAAAAAGCTGGCGTCCTGCCCCACATCATCCGTAGGGCAGCCATTGCAAGCTATGAGCTGGAGATGAACCTGGTGGTACATTCAGATGGGGGGGAGCTCATAGCGGAGTACACCCCAGAGAGCCTGCAGATAACAGCCAAGGACAAGGGTCCGGGAATTGCCAATGTCGAGGAGGCGATGACAGCAGGCTGGTCAACAGCCAGCGAATGGATCAGGAGCTTGGGATTCGGTGCCGGGATGGGGCTTCCCAACGTGAAGTCGGTCACCGATGAATTTTCGATAGACAGCGACTTGAACGGTACTACAGTTGTGTGCACCATCAGGCTGAAAAGCGAAGAAGATACAGAAGAAGAGGAGAAATGATATGCAAGTAAAGGATTTGGCCACCTTAGAGGGTTTTGTAACCCAAACTATGGAGAATGGCGAAGAGAGCATCACCGATGCATATACAGGAGACCTCCTAAGCGATGTCATGGGCAACGCACCGGAAGAGAGTGTGCTCATCACCATCCAAGCCCACAAGAATACCGTAGCTGTAGCATCCCTTGCAGGCATCCAGGCAATAGTCATCTGCAACAAGCGTTCGACTCCCCCTGACATGCTGCAGGCGGCAAAGGAGGAGAGCATAGCTGTCTTTACCTTTGAAGGCACCCAGTTTGAAGCGAGCTGCAAGGTAGCCTGCCTCTTGGGAAAGGTTGATGCTTGTAAAGGTTGACCTGCATAACCACTCCTGCCTCTCACCCTGTGGCAGCGATGACCTCACCCCTGCCCTCCTCGCTGTAGAGGCTATGGAGCAGGGCATCCAGATCCTCGCCCTGACCGACCACAACAGTGCACGAAATCTCCCCGCCTTCAAGGAGGCGTGCGAACTCTGTTCGATCATGGGCCTGTTTGGCATTGAGGTGACCACAGTAGAGGACGTGCACGTGCTGACCCTGTTTGAGAAGATTGAGGATGCTATGCAGTTCGGATCCTTCATCGAGTATCTTTTGCCCCCCATCAAGAACAAGACCCGGCTCTTTGGCAACCAGCTGGTCGTCAATGTGGAGGGTGAGGTTCTCCAGAACGTTGAGAAGCTGCTCATCAGCACCAGCGGCATCAGCTTTGGCGATGTCATCGAAGAGGCCATCAGCCGTGATGCCCTAGTCATTCCAGCCCATATAGACAAAAAGGCCAACAGCGTCCTCACCAACCTGGGCTTTCTGCCTAACCTTCCCTACTCTGCCCTTGAAGCCCTCAGAATCCCTGTCGAGGCAGAGACCTACAACAAGACGCTCCTCACCGCAAGCGACGCCCACAGGCTTGAGGAAGTGGGCCAACGCTCATGCTATCTTGAGATGGAGGAGCTCTCCTTTGAAGCTCTCAAGGCGAGTCTCTCTCGCGGACTGGTACGATACAAAGCATAACCTAGACCAACTTATACCACCAAGCCTACGTCACAACACCACTATCTGAAGGTTTGGTGTCTCTTGTCACACCACAACATATGCACTACTCGAAAATCCAAAAACCATCAAAGGGTCATTCAAATCGCATTTCTATCTTGACATAAGTATCCTGTCGAACAACTTATACAACAACTTCTTACATATACAACTATGTGATATGTTATAAGTTTACGTTAACTTCTTCGTACATGTGACATTTTGTAAATTTTTACTATACAACAAATTACTTGTTTTTATTATTGACTTCTTCTAACATATACCACATCATATATATGTAAGAAGTATCTGGTAACGGAGAAGAAATGAAGAAGTTAGCAAAAACAGTAGCAGTTATCATTCTTGTGGCAATAGCCTCTACATCCCTGTTCGCAGCCAATGCCAACGAGACGGCAGTGCTTCGACTTACGGCCTACATTGCAGAGAAGACAACCTTTACCACTCATGACGATTTCTTCGTCGTAGAGTCCAACGCCAACAACTTCACCTATACGGTACAGGAGAGCAGCAGGACTAAGATGCTTCTTGTAACGGCAAACTGATACAACGATAAGCGGGTCCGGACAGACAAGCTTGCACAAAGGAGCCATTGATCTTGGGAAAGGTCATTGGCTCCTGCTTTTTTGTATTGGTATCAGCTGGAATTGGGCATCTCATCGGCAAGGCGGAAACCCAAGATACAAGAGGTACCCCACCAATCGGGTAGGAGGATGAGCCTTAGTGGCTCACCCGTCCTCCCACAGAACCGCAC
>CAYMRN010000361.1:0-2276 GCA_964392855.1 uncultured Sphaerochaeta sp. | reverse complement strand
TGGTTGCCTTCAACGAGGGTGCCGATGCCGTATACCTTGGCATGCGCAATTTCTCTGCAAGAAAAGAAGCAACAAACTTTAGCCTTGAGGACCTTTCCAAGCTCAAACAGCTGGCAAATCAACAAGATAAAAAAATCTATGTGGCACTGAACACCCTCATCGATGACTCACAACTTCCTGAGGTCATCAGGACCTTACGCCAGATTGCCTTTATCGGGTGTGATGGCGTCATAGTCCAGGACCTCGGTGTCGCTCGCCTGATAAAGACGCAGTTCCCCTCCCTCACCCTACATGGAAGCACCCAGCTTGCCACCCACACCATCGAAGGGGTACGGGAACTCCAAAAAATGGGCTTCAGCCGTGTGGTCCTTGCAAGGGAACTCACCTTGGAAGAGATACAGAAGATACGTGACGCCTGTCCGGACATTGAGCTGAAGGTATTTATCCATGGGGCTCTCTGCTATGGCTTTTCAGGGCTCTGTACAGCAAGCGAACAACTCTGCAGCAGAAGCGCCAACTGTGGCGCCTGCGCCCAGATATGCCGTTCCTGGTTCACCCTTGAGGCAGACCCAACACAAAGTGATGCCCTGTCGCCCAGACCCGAAGGCAAGGAGACCGGCTGGTACTTCTCCATGAGCGACCTCAAGGCAGGGGAAGTTGCAAAGACCCTCGCTGAAATGGGCATAGACTCGCTGAAGGTGGAGGGCAGGATGAAAGGTCCTTCATACACCTTGGCAGCGTCCAGATACTACCGTGCCGTCCTCGATGGAACTGCAAGTGAAGAGGAGAAACAGCAGCTTGATGAAGCCCTCTCCATTGTATTTGCAAGAAGGCAGACCCGAGGATGGCTTGCTGACTATGGCCGAAGCGGTCACAATTTTGAAGTCCGCACTGCACCTACCTTGGGCAGTACCAGCTACCCCTCCCACCGTGGGATTCCCGCAGCACAGATCAAGGTAGTGAAGAGTGATTACGCCATTGTCACAGCCCTCCACGACCTGGCGATACGTGACGGGCTCATGTTCTTTACAAAAGGAAAGAAAGACCCAATCGAGGCGGTCAAGTTCAGTTTGAGCGGAATCTTTGATCAAAATGGAAGAAGCCTCGCCTTTGCCTACAAGGGCGAGACCATCGAGATAGACCTCCCCCTGAAAGGCCCCCTTCCCCATGCGGGGGAGACCCTTTTCCTGATAAGTCTGCATGACCAGAACCCGGCCCTGATCACCGAAAGCATCCCCACCACCAAGCACCTGCTCGACACCAGTGTGGAGATCCAGGAAAAGGACCTGATCCTCACTACTGTTTTCGAAGGGAAGACTATCTGCCATACCTATGAGATAGAGGTGAACAAGGCCAGAAAAGAGCAGGATCTGCAGCAACATCTGGAGAATGTCTTCAGCCAGAGCGACACTTCCTACTTCGGTCTTGGCAAAATCACCTATGAGAACAAGACCGGCCTAGAGGACAGGCAAGTCTTCCTACCCCTCTCATGGCTGAAAGCCATCCGAAGGGATTGGTACGCTTGTCTGGATAATGAGCTTGCGCGTTGGATGACAGGCGAGGTTGAAAGCGAGAGCCCTTCCTCACAAGTGGAGAAGCAGACCCTGCCAGCCCGAGAGAGGCTCTGCACCAAGGATGGGCTTCCCTACCTGGACATCTCCCATCTTGCCAAGCAGTTCGCCGACAACAAGAAGCCGGAGGGGATACTCTTCTTTGAGGATGACCTATTCTATCTCCCCCTCTCTCCGGTCATGTTCGATGAGGTACAGTTCTTCAAGGACCTCAACAGTGTCGTCACCTATCTGGGAGTCGAAGGGTACCTCGAAAGGACCCGTATCGGGTTGAACAACATCGGCCAGCTAAACTGGGCCCGGGTTCAAAAGAACGCTTCCTGCTTTTTTGATATCTATCTGCCTCTGGGCAATAGGGAGAGTGCAAAGATGGCCCTCGACCTGTTGCCAGAGTTCAGCGGCGCCTATCTCTGGATGGAGCAGGAGTATTATGAACAAGAGCTCTGGCCTTTCACCCCGACCCTTGTGAGCAAGGATTTCTCACCCCCCCTGTTCATCAGCCGTAGCTGCTTCAGACATGATTCGCTGATGCTCAGCTGTGAAGGGTGTCCGCTCAAGGGCTCCTGGTATGTTACCCAGCAGGAGCACCGTTACCACGTGATGGTCAATGACTGCATCACAACGGTGGTGAAAGCATAGGACAAAACGTTTTTATCTGCAAAACCCTCCTATTGGAACAACTCCAGCAGGAGGGTTCTCTCTTAG
>CAYMRN010000360.1:0-2282 GCA_964392855.1 uncultured Sphaerochaeta sp. | reverse complement strand
CAGGTGATGGATACGCCCACTTTATATGTTTAGAAGGGCTCAAGGCTCAGGTGCCACGCCCTTGCTACCTTGTGTGTATGCAAATCCTCTGTTCTATCAATTGGGTCGTAGCATCTGGTATCCCATACTGTTTTGCAAGTTTGGGCCAAGTCGATAAAGCTGACTGTGTCTGTTCTATGATCTCAGTGATACGGGCTTTTGCTAGCTTGGCTTCATTGCCAAGCTTGATGAGATGTTCCACTCCTGGATTTTTATCACCATGGTACTTTGTTCGCCACCAGGACCAGAGGAAAACGTAAGGTCGTAGGCAGGGGAGGGTTTCCATTGACCTGTTTCATCCATCAGGAAGCTGAAGTTCTTGCAGTGGTCATCGCGGGTATAGGCCAATACATTGAATATGGCCAAACGATACAACTTTTCAACTTCCCGAATATCTCTGGTTAATACAAGTAAGGGAAACCAGGGCTTCATAATCGAAAGAAGGCAAGCGAAAGTCTGCATGAGGCAAACCACGAGCAGAGTGCATATGCAGGCGTTTGCCCTTATCTCTGTCAATACGCCTGGCAGCGAAATAACTCGGACCTTCAAAAGAGGGGAACAGGTGGACATCTGGCATTTCTATACCTGCTTCAGTAGCCACCAGGGAATAGACATACTCTGTAGCACCAGAATCAAGGCCGTCTAGGGTATTGGGAAATTTACCCAGCCACGGTTCATACCCTTTTCGTAAGGTATGGGTGACCTGTGTTCGGTCCTCTGAAACACCTAGAGCTGCTTTTGGGCGAGCTCCAGAAGCTGGGCCGTTCAATGCAAACAGCTCTTCAATACCTTCTGCTGAATGTTCATCAAAGGCCTGCTGAGCTTTGTAGGCTACTCTATCAAGGTCGATAGTATCGTTATAGGACTCAAGGATTGCTATAGGTTCATATACCAACGCACCCATCCCAGTTTTCCCTACATAGGCCAACCTATCCAATGGAGAGACTTCCGAGGATACGACTCCTTGTGATCGCGCCAAACGGTCAAACAAGAGACGCTCCCAACCCTCGGGGAGGCTGTCATTGCATACACCAGGCAACCTTCAAAAAGGCTATTGTCAAAGGCCGTTACTCCTGATCTGAGAGGGAGCATATACAGTGATATTGCTAGCCATTGTTCGATGAATTGAGCATCATATTCAAAATAGATTCTACGATCTCCTAGAGCCAGGCGTCCGACTGGGAATCTACACTGTCAAAAATCAAGAGAGACTATAATCATCCTTGTAAAATGGGATACTCTGATGCGTATCTCCCGCCTTCGCGTTTGCGTGTAACAAGTTACTACCCTGTCAATAGTACACTGCATGCTATGCTTTTCTTCGATATACAACCATAATTTGTTTCTTGATAATATTCACGATCCAACAATCCCCCCTCGCTATAAATCTGCTATACTTCTCTATAAGGAGATCTGATGAAACTACTGCACACCTCTGACTGGCACCTCGGAAGGATGCTTTACAGACAAAAGCGCTATGAAGAGTCTTACCTCTTCCTCGACTGGCTGTTAGCTACCATTGAAGAGCAAGAGATAGATATCCTTCTGGTCAGCGGAGATATCTTTGACACAACCACCCCAAGCAATATGGCTCAGAAGCTCTATTACAACTTCCTTTCGCGCCTTTCTGCGACCTCATGCCATAACACGGTCATCATCGGAGGAAACCACGACTCTCCTACCTTCCTCAATGCTCCCAAAACCCTGCTACAGGCCTTCAATGTCCATGTGATAGGATCGAAAACAGAGATGATCGAAGACGAAGTGCTCACCCTCTACCATGATGGAAGACCGGAGGCGATCGTATGCGCTGTCCCCTATCTCCGTGACCGTGATATCCGTTCAGTAGAGCCTGGGGAGTCCCTTGAGGATAAACATGCAAAACTTGCTGAAGGCATGCGATTACACTACGAAGAGGCTTCTGCCTTGGCAGTGGAGAGGCAAGAAGCCTTGGCCAATGATGGATATCCTGGTATACCCATCATTGCCATGGGCCACCTCTTTGCTGCAGGGGGGAAGACTGTTGAAGGGGATGGGGTGCGTGAGCTGTATGTAGGATCGCTGAGCCATGTCGGCAGTGACATGTTTCCCCCTTCCATCGATTACCTCGCCTTGGGACACCTGCATGTCCCCCAGCTTGTGGGAGGGGCTTCACATATGCGCTACAGCGGCTCTCCCATCCCCATGGGATTTGGGGAAGCGAAGCAGGAAAAACAGGTAGTGCTGGTGGAGTTCAATGGGAC
>CAYMRN010000359.1:0-2295 GCA_964392855.1 uncultured Sphaerochaeta sp. | reverse complement strand
GCGCCGTCGCTGGCATCGACCTTAAAGTGGGAGACCTCCTCCCTCTCGGCGATCATGTTCAAAAGCACTGCATGGAGGGTAAACTTCAAGCCTCAGGAAGGGGACAAAGTGGTGGTCACCGGTTCTCTTGACGTATATGCAGCGCGAGGCACCTACCAGCTGAAATGTGACACCATGGTAAAGAGCGGCTCCGGTGAGATACTCGCCATGCTGGAGATGCGTAAGCGCGAGTATGATGCACGGGGATATTTTGCCGTTGAACGCAAGAAAAAAATCCCAGCAAGACCCACACGGGTGGGCGTGGTAACCAGTGCTACAAGCGCAGCTTTGCAGGACATCCTGCAAATCCTCGCCCGTCGTGCACCTTCGCTGGATATCCTCGTCCTTCCAGCAACGGTCCAAGGCGATGGGGCGGGAGCCACCATCGCCAACAGGATCAGGCAAGCCAACCACCTGTTGTTGTGTGATGTGCTTATAGTGGGCCGTGGCGGGGGTTCCTTGGAAGACCTCCTTCCCTTCAGCGAGGATGTGGTCATCCGTGCGATATATGACTCTGAGATACCTGTCATCAGCGCAGTAGGTCATGAGATCGACTGGGCCTTGAGTGACTTTGTCGCAGACCTGCGTGCCCCCACCCCCTCAGCTGCCGCTGAGCTGGTAAGCCAGGGCATCCTCGATCTCCGACAGGAAGTACAGAATTCCACCGTTGTGTTACAGAAGGCGATGGAACACCGCCTGGAGCTGCTTGCCCATCGCATTCCAAGCACTGAGGCGATAGAGAGAAGCATTGCCCACAGGCTGGAAAAATATGAGTACCTCTTGGCCAATGCGAACCAGAGCATGACCCAGGCCTATAGGGAAAAACTCGATAGGAGCAACCAGCGGTATCTTCTGGCCACCAGAGAGTTGCAAGCCCTCTCTCCCCTTGCTATACTGGCGCGAGGCTACACACTCGTCTTTGATTCCAAGGGAAAATCCATCCACAATCGAGAAGAGGCCAAGGTTGGAGAACATATCAAACTGACATTCATCGACGGAAGCCGCAAGGCCCTCATAGAGGAGTAACGTATGAGTTTTGAAACAGATGTATCCAGGATCGAGGAGATTGCACAGAAGCTCAATGCCTCTGATACAAGCCTTGAAGAGAGCCTAGCCTTGTTCGAAGAGGGAATGCAATTATCCAAAAAATTAGAAAAAACACTCTCTGAGGCCAAAAGCCGGGTAGAGGTCGTGTTAGGCGACGAGTTGGACAACGCTGAAATAACACCATTCTAGAAGGCTCAACCATGGCAGAAAAAAAGAAGATCATCTTTCTCATACAGTGCGAAGACCGCAAGGGGATCCTGGCGGCAACAACCAGCTGGTTCTATGCTAAAGGGTATAACATCCTCCATTGTCAGCAACATACCGACAACATCGAAGGGCGATACTTCATGCGCATAGAACTGGATATGCTGGATTTGAACACCACACGCAAGGAGCTTGAGGAGGCTTTCGCCCTCTTTGCCTCCGAACACAACCTCACTTGGGAGTGCCACTACAGCGACTACAAGGCAAGGGTCGCCATCATGGTGAGCAAGACCAGCCACTGTCTCTATGACCTGGTAACACGCAAGGATGAGGGCGAGCTGAAGTGCGAGATCTCCTTGATCATCAGCAACCACCCCGACCTGGAGGTTGTCGCAAACCAGTTCAGGATCCCTTTCTACTACCTGCCCATAACGGCTGAGACCAAACAGAGCCAGGAAGCGAAGGTCCTTTCGCTCTTCAAGCGCTTCGATATCGATCTGGTGGTGCTGGCCCGGTATATGCAGATTCTCACACCCGAATTCACCCATGCCTGGCAGGGCAAGATCATAAACATCCACCATGGATTCTTGCCGGCGTTCCAGGGGGCGAACCCCTACCGCAGGGCGTATGAGCGTGGGGTGAAGATGATCGGGGCGACAGCCCACTATGCAAGCGAGGACCTCGACCAAGGGCCCATCATCGAACAGGATGTTGTGCGGGTGAACCATGAGCTCTCCCCCAGCGGCCTGCGTGATGTGGGCAAGGATGTGGAGCGCAGGGTACTCTCCCGGGCGGTGCAGGCTCACCTGGAGAGCAGGGTCATCATCTGGAAAAACAGGACCATCACCTTCAACATGGAGAGGTGACAAGCCTTTTGATTCGACCTTCGGTCTCATGCATACAAAGTATTAAGGCGATGAGAAATATATTCCCCATCGCCTTTGTTGTGATTCAGCATGTGCTTGTTTTCAGAAAGGCACGATATGCCTAGTCCTCGAAGTTCAA
>CAYMRN010000358.1:0-2296 GCA_964392855.1 uncultured Sphaerochaeta sp. | reverse complement strand
CAAATATTGGCAGACAAAACTTCACGCATTACTGCCCCTATCCAGCCATTCTTGAATCTTACCCTCCTCTATGGCATTATTGCGCAATGCATACTAAGAAATCGATACAAGAAGATCTGAAAAGGATGGGCATCGATCCCAAGGGGACGATGCTTGCCCATTTTTCCTATACCAGCCTTGGCGAAGTCGAAGGCGGAGCTGAGACAGTGATTGATGCCTTTGTTGAGTATATGAGCGACGGCCTGATGGTATTCCCTACCCATACCTGGGCTACGGTTGATGCCAGACAACCTAGCTATAGCGTTGAGCACACAGCCTGTTGCACAGGCATTGTCCCTGAGCTTGCAAGAAAACGAAAAGACGGCTTTCGCTCCGGCCACCCCACCCACTCGGTAGTGGCATTTGGTAAGGATGCAGAGAGCTTTGTCGCAGGGGACGAGTTATGTAGCACCCCGTGTGCACGGGATTCAGCCTGGGGAAGGCTGCTCGATCGTGATGCCACCATTCTCCTGGTAGGTGTCGGTATGAACCGCAACACTTTCATCCATGGCATTGAGGAGTGGCTCAATGTTCCCAATCGTCTCAGTAAAAAGACCTATATGCTAAGCAGCAACCTAGGTGAAGGCAATACAGTCCAGGTCCTTTCAAGAGTACATATCGGCTTACCCTACGAACCGTACCCTCTGGTAGAAGAGCCTTTGAAAAAGATGGGCGTCATCAAGGAGAGCATGATAGGGGATGCCAAGGTGATCTACCACCAGGGGCAGGCTATCTATGATGCGCTTGAGCCGATGCTGAAAAATAACCCAGGCTTGTTCGACCAGCAAGCATAGCTACAACACCAACACCATTCTCAAAACGACTGGCCTGTATCAGGAGGCCTAGAGGTCATGCCCTCTCTAAAATAGATTTCTTATATAACTATGCAGGAGCCTTTTCACGGTGGAAACTCTCTTACAACACAATGTAAGGAGCACAAACCATGCAAGAGAACAAGACCGAAAAAAGCAAGGAAGGGCAACCGGAAGAGAAGGCAAAAGAGAAAACCAAGCTAGTCCTCGGCAAAGGACAAGTCGCCATGCTCAGTGTCGGTGCAACAGTTCTGATATTCATCCTTGCCTTCAGTTGCTACGGTTGCAGCTACCAACCCATCACCCCTCCCACGTTAGAAGAGGCCAAGGCCTCATTTGACAACCTGTACAGCTCCACTTGGGAACTGGATACCGCCATGGGTGTACCTGCCCTCGCCGAGATGCCTGGCATGACAATACTGCAGCTTGATATCGAGCAAAAACGAGCAGAAAGCGAAGGGGCTAATACCACCATATATATTTCTGGCAACCCCCCTGTACAAGCTGATCTGACGTATCAGGAGGGGTATGGGTTTGTCTTGCGTGCAGGGGACATCACCTTTCCTGTGAAACTACACTACTCAGCAAGCAAGGATGGGAAGAGTGAAACGCTTACTATGATAGGAAATGAAAGTAATACGCACTGCTACTACTTGAAAAAATAATCTTTTATGGTGATATTGTAACCAAGACAGGAGCTCTGGATCACATTCGGTGAGAAGAGGTGCCTGTTCCTAAAGGATATAAGCCATGCGATATACACCACACTACTTTCTCCTTAATGAGGAACAGTCTGTAGTAACCACCCCCTTCCTGCTGGAAATCCTCGATTCAGCCTTGATAGAGAATATTCAGATGGGAAACATCCAGGCCGCCTATGGCGTCCTGGACCTGAGCATCAGCCTTGCACAGGCAACAGAGATGAATCCTCTCTCCCCTTTGGAGGGGCAGAAGATTCTCTCCAAGGTCAAGAAGGCTATGGATAGGGGCAACATTGCCAATGCCAAACAGCAGATGGTGGAGTTTGCCTTGAGGCCATAAAAGATACTATCATGTAACAAGCAAGATAAAAAACTTCCTTCGGCCTCACGAAGGAAGTTTTTTTGGTCCGCTAGCAAACACACCAGCAATACGTCTCCATCGAATAGTGGAGAGGGATAGCCCCCTACTCATCCTCCTCCCTATGGGAAGTCAGCATCTCATCCACCCAGTCCTCTTCTTCATACACCATGCCATTTCTTCCAGGAACCCTCCTGATGGGGCCACTTGCATAGAGCTTGCAGTTCTTGGGCCCGTAGCAGAAGGTCTCCACCCGATACTTCTTCTTTCTGGGATTCCACTGGTCGATGATGATCTCAACTGCCATCTTGCATCCCCAGATGCAAGATAAGCACTTGCTCTCATACGTCTTGGCAGAGAGCCTTCTTGGTCCCCGCTCTCGATAG
>CAYMRN010000357.1:0-2299 GCA_964392855.1 uncultured Sphaerochaeta sp. | reverse complement strand
AGCATCACCATCACTCGGTATCAGGTGGAAGAGAATACAAAGATATCACAAAAAGTGGTGGCTACCCTACCCTTTGAGCTGTGATATGTGAAACTTCCCGTTTCCCTGTATACGAAAGAAGAAACCTATGAAAATGAGTAGCAAACCTTATGGATTACTCCTGATAGGTATCTTGGCATTCGCTGCTTTGGCATCCTAAGAGGGTGGAAACTCTTCTTGAAGCAGTCCCATCTTTCAAAAGGTACCAGCTCCCCATCGGTATCGACCATCGCTCTGGGGGGACCGAGGATAGTGATCTCTTCCCGTTCAGAAATCTCATCCAAGAGAGCTGAGGATACGTACATCCGTTCGAGGTTCAGGGTATCATGTATCCTGATGATTCGGGGCTCTTTCCTTGCTGAGGACCTGCAGGTCTGCAGTGCCGTAGCCAATGCTGAGCCGGAGTTCTCCATCACCATGGGGATCTTGCCCCGTTCAGGAAAAATGCAGGAGATACAGTTGGTGTTGGTTGAGGGGAAGTCAATCTTTTGATAGAAACGGCGGGTGATGAAATCAGCTAGCCCGATACCGGCTGCATTGCCCTGGGAATGGTCTGAAAGGTCACAGACCACCACGCGGTGTATGTTCGGCGTATCGAGGTCCCGCTCCCCTTCCAGGCGCATACGCCCGATCACATTGGTATCGATGCAACTGCCTGCGTAATTCTTTCCACCTTCATCAATCACCAGGACATCAAGGGTATCGACCGGCAGCCCAACTGAGAGGGCATCAGACTCCTTAAGCAGCTCTTTTTCTCGTTGTATCAGAGACTCAGGAGGAATTACTTCAGCAATCGCAGTCTGCCCTCGCAGGTTTTCAACAAGCGCAACCCCAAGGAGTATTTTCTTGCTTGCAATGACGGAGCTCGCTATCAGGGGTATAGAGGCTGAAAGGGTATCAAGGCCTTCATTGTGAAGGATCTCTGCCTGCTGGCGGTTTCCAAGCCCTATGGCTATCATCTTACAAAGCCCGCTTTGTATTGAGTCTTGGATATCAGTGTGCTTTTTCACACGGTTGAGGATTATGATGCCATCAGCTTCCCACGCTTCTTTTGTGATGAAGATATCTCCATCATAAGGACTTCCTCTGAAGCTGATGGTATCGGTAGAGGCTACAACAGGGACGCCTAATGCATCAGCTCGTACCCCGTAACTCTCCAGTACAGAGAGTTGCCCTTCAACAGTGCCACCACCATGGGAGCCCATTGCAGCGATGACAAAGGGTTTTGCCCCTGATGCGTGCAACCAGTCCAGGATTGCCTTCAAGACTGGCACCAAGTTGTCGATGCCACGACTGCCCACCGCTATGGCAATTTGCGATCCAGCAGGGGGTGATGGCATGGTCTTGAGCTGCTCTGCAACCAAGGTTTCTGGATTTTTGAGCACAGGGGCAAAGATATTCCTCGTAATGGGAATTAGGTAAGGGAAACTGCTCTTGTCCATACATTGCCTCCAGGCCTATTGGTTTGCTATGAACTTATGGAAGTTTTCGAGCCCTATTGCAATATGGTCACGCATGAGATCCCTGATCTTTTCAGAATCAAGGTCCCGTTTGTTGAAGTGGGTCATCAGGTCGTCGTGCGTTTGAATATCAAAATGGATATCGATATTTTGGAATTGGTGTGTATACCAGAGGTTCTGCACACGCAGGCGTTCACAGACATCGATCAGGGCATGGTTGCCTGTCACCTCACCGAAAAAGCGCTGGAAATCGTTATGCGCATGGAAATACAAGGTTGAGTCATTCTGCTCTACAGCTTGTTTCATCAAGTCATACAGTTCGTTCAACCGCTCCAGGTGCTCTTCAGTCATCTGCTCATATGCTTGCTTGGCTGCCAGGCTCTCAAGTTCTATCCGTACCGTATAGATATGCTCAATCTCTTTGGTCGTGAACATCTTTACAAAGCAACCTCTGCGGTTCTTACGCTCAACAAGGCCTGCATTGATAAGCATCTGAAATGCTTCGCGCACAGGCGATTTGCTCACTTGGAACTCGTTTTGGAATACAGCTTCGACAAGCTTGTCCCCCGCCTTATATTTCCCTTTGAGAATATCTTGAGAAATCTTATTATACACATATTCGGGAAGGTTAAAGTTTTGTGGATTCATTTCATTCATGGGAACTCCTGTCGCAATGATAGTGATGTATCTCTATACAGTCAAGGAAATGCTCATTTCGCATTCAGCAAAACCTTACCCTTCCTCCCCTCAGATGTTCTCTTCCCATCCTCTATAACCAAACTACCGTTAAGCCACACCTG
>CAYMRN010000356.1:1806-2328 GCA_964392855.1 uncultured Sphaerochaeta sp. | reverse complement strand
GGAGTTGGCGCTCCGCTTGCAGCCACTGGCCTGATCTTCCGCCAGTCGAAACCGAAACACCCCCGAAGGATTTCTCCTTTGGAGTGCCTTAAATATACTTCGTATAAGGGAAAAAAGCAATAGAGGTGACAATATGGATGAGAAACATCCAACTATCTTTGTATCTAGCCTATCAGATCACAGTCTTTCTCGGCTCTAGGGTATCAACCCAGCTATCCAGAGCAACAAACACCTTCTCAAGGTCAACAAACCTCAGGGTGGCCGCCCCGTCTTGGGTTGTCGGCTGCGCGTTCACTATAACCAGAGGTGCCCCGTTCCTCGTTGCATAGAGGGGAAAGGAGGCTGCAGGCTGCACCCGAAGGGACGAGCCGAGTACCAGACACAGGTCGGTATGGCTGAAATCCTCATAGGCTCGGCCTAGGATATGGGAGTTCAGATTTTCCCCGTAAAACACGATATCGGGCTTGATGAGCGAACCACAGGTTTTGCATAGGGGAACCTCATCCTTAAGTACGATGGGTG
>CAYMRN010000356.1:0-1796 GCA_964392855.1 uncultured Sphaerochaeta sp. | reverse complement strand
AGGGACTATCTGTTCATAGGAGTAATGGGCATTGCAGTTGGTGCAGTAGTGGTGTGCAGCTCCTCCGTGCACCTCATACTGCTTCTTGCTGCCTGCCTTCTGGTGCAACATATCAATGTTCTGCGTATACAGCGAACGCATATACCCCTTGGCTTCAAGTTTGGCCAGGGTGGTATGCACTATATTTGGTTCATAGGAGTCCAGATTATACCAGAACTCCTTTGCCCAGGTGTAGAAGACATCTGGGTGTTGCATAAAAAAGGAGATGCTCAGGATATCCTCCACATCAAGGCCTTTCCACTTCTTTGCGTAGATTCCTTTTGAGCTGCGAAAATCAGGAATGCCAGAGAGTGTGGAAACGCCTGCACCGGTAAACACTGTCATCCGCTTAGCATTGAGGATCAGGGGCTTGAGTATGGAGAACTTTTTATCGAACTGTTGGAGAGTCTCTGAATTGCTTTTCATATATCCTTAGTATACTAGATTAACCCTCTAGTGTCCCCATATACGTATTACCTTTCAAGCCTGTCAGACGCACATGAACGATGCTTCCCACTGTAAGGTCACCGTCAAAGACCACCATTTCGTTATGTTCGGTCCGTCCGAGCATCTGGGCTTTATCATTACGGGAAACGGCACTGACCATAACCTTGGCAATGCCTTCAGCTCTCTTGCTCTTCTCGCGTACAAAGACCTTGTGCTGAAAGTTGATGAGCTCCGTCAGTCTTCGTCCCCTCTCCTCCTCAGGGATCTCTCCTGGGAAGGCTACTGCAGCAGTGCCTTCGCGAGGGTTGAAGTAGTACATGAAAGCCTCGATACAGCCCATCTGGTCGAGGGCTGTGATGGTATCCTGGTACTCTTCTTCAGATTCTGAAGGGAAGCCAACCATGACGTCAGTGGCGAACGTGACTGAAGGGATTTCCTCTTTGATGGTTTCAATCAAAGAGAGGAAACGTTCACGGGTATACTTGCGGTTCATAAGGCCAAGGATGCGGCTATTGCCGCTTTGCATAGGAATATGCAGATGCTTGGCTACCTTGGGCTGTTCCTTGATGACCCGGATAAGGTCAGAGGAGAAGTCCTTGGGATGAGGGCTTTCAAAGCGAATCCATTCGATCCCCCCTGCAACGGAGCAGACCCGTTCCAGAAGAGAGGGAAAGGTGATGACCTTTCCGTCCTCTTCAAAGTGGTAGCTGTTCACATTCTGGCCCAGTAAGGTTATCTCCTTCACTCCCTTAGAATCGAGATAGCGAACTTCTCCTAGCACGTCCTCTACGGGGCGTGAGATTTCCCTGCCCCTCACATAGGGTACTATGCAATAGGTACAGAAGTTGTTGCATCCGTTCATGATAGGTATAAAAGATGAGTATTCCCCTTCCTGGTAGTAGGAAGCGCCGAAGTTATACGTCTCTGTTCGCAATTCAGCACTTTCGGGAGAGATTAGCACCTCAAGTATTTTCTGCTTGTCATTGGTTCCCAAGACATAGTCCACATGAGGGGCCTCATCCTTGAGCTCCTCCTGCAATCGTTCGGCCATGCACCCGGTTACGATCAGCGTAAGGGGGTGCAGGGTCTTTATATGGGCAAAAAGACCGAGCCTTCCCCAGATCCTGTTCTCTGCGCTTTTGCGCACAGAACAGGTGTTGAGAATAGCGCAGTCGGCTTCTTCAGCAGTTTTTGCAGGTATGAGCCCTGCCCCTTTGAGTTGGAGGGCCAGGGCATTGCTCTCTGCAGTGTTCATCTGGCATCCATAGGTTTCAATCCAATACGAGCGAATCATCTGGTATCCTTGTCAG
>CAYMRN010000355.1:0-2331 GCA_964392855.1 uncultured Sphaerochaeta sp. | reverse complement strand
TCCCGGCTTCCCCCGCAGGCGACTGATGCCTTTTTCAGGGCTGGTGACCATCACCCTGATGATAGAGAATATCATCGGACTGGACATCTCGCTTCCTCGCAAGACGGTAAACTGGGTCATGCCCTCCCTTGAGGCGATGGGTATTGAGAACCTCTCACTGAAGCGCAACATGATTACAATTCTCAGCAACAAGACCGAACGTGGTTGGGAAATTCGCCTTGAGTCTGAAAAGCTCTATTATTTCACCATTGAGATTCTTGGAGAGAACAAGAAGAAAACCCTTCCCATCCCCTCTGGAAAATGCTCCATGCTGATAGATAAGTTGTAACAGCATGGCGTGGATGGGAAAACTCTTTGGAGGGACCTTGGGGTTCATGTTTGGTGGTCCCCTGGGTATGATAGCAGGAATTGCCTTCGGGCATATGTTTGATAAAGCAGGGTCCCTTGGACCTGGCTCTTCTAGCATGCACTATGCTTCCCAAGACCAGTCACAGATGATGTTCTTTGTGGGAGCATTTTCTATGCTTGCACGAATAGCCTCTGTCGATGGCGCAGTATCAGCAAGCGAACGTCAGAAAGTGCAGGAGTTCATCAGAACAGACCTTCGTTTGGGCGTACGAGAAGAGGAGGCTGCCTGGAAGGTCTTCGATGCCGCCATCACAGGAGAGGGGACGTTTGAGCAGTTCGCATCACAGTTCTATCAGAGCTTTGCCCATGCTCCCAATATCCTCCAACTGATGGTGGATATCTTTTACCGGGTGGCTGCAGCTGATGGAAACATCACAAGAAGCGAAGAGGCCCTCATCAGACGAGCCGCCCTCATATTCCGTCTGCCTGAATCCTTTGTGGATGCCCTGAGCCGTAACTACGGGGGATTTGCCTCCGCAGGGGAACGCTCCTATGCAATCCTGGGCCTTACCAAGAACGCAACCGACGAAGAGGTGAAGCGCGCCTACAGGAAGATGAGCATAGAGTTCCATCCTGATACCCTTGCAGCCAAAGGGATGGGAGATGAGTTTCTCAACCATGCGACTGCAAAGTTCAGGGAGATCCAAAGTGCCTATGATTCCATAAAGCAAGAGAGGGGTATTCGCTAGCGGTTGCTTGCCAAGCATCTGGTACAAGACCTATCATACGATAGAGAAATTCAAAAAATGCGATCACAGCAAGCCATACAGAAAGGGATCGGTTCACCATGAATTGATCCCTTCCTTAGGTCTCTTTTCTCAATTTCTTGTAGTAATCCAATAGGCTTAGAACACTACCCGTCCCCGTAGCGATCGGGCAAGGGTTATGCGGTCTGCATACTCCAGGTCCCCTCCGATCGGAAGGCCGCTGGCCAGGCGCGTTATCGAGAGGTCCGCCCGATCCTTGAGGATATGGCGGATATAGAGGGCTGTGGTATCCCCCGCTTCTGTAGGGTTGGTTGCAATGATGAGTTCGGTGAATGCTCCCATCTCGATGCGCTTGAGCATCTTGGTAAACGAGAGGTGTTCCGGCCCCACTCCATCCAAGGGGCTGATAGCACCTCCTAGGACATGGTAGAGCCCGTTGTAGGCACCGCTTGATTGCAGGGTCACGATGTCTTGCGGCTGCTCCACGATGCATAGCAGACTCCTGTCGCGTGAAGGGTCGCTGCATATGGGGCAGGGATCCACCTCGGTGAAGCTGCCACAGGTGGAACAGGGAAAGATCCTGTCCTGTATGGTCGCTATGGTTTCTCCGAGGAGCTTGTTGTAGGCCGGATCGGTCTTTATCAGGTGATAGGTGATTCTTGAAGCGCTCTTAGGCCCGATTCCCGGGAGCCTTGAGAGGGTTTGGATCAGTTGTTCCAGTGCTGTCATCTTCAGACCTGCGGCATGAGAGAGCCAAGGGGACCGGCATACTTGAGGCCCTCACGCTTGATCTTCTCTTGTATCTTGTTCGAAGCATCGTTGAAGGCGGAGGCAATGAGGACCTGGAGGGTGGTGACATCCTCGGGATCGACTATCTCCTTGGCAATCTTCACCTCAGTGACAACAAACTTGCCATTGATGGTGACATCTACCATCCCAGCCCCTGCGCTTCCTGTTGCGGTTATCTTGGGAAGGTCCTCCTGCATTTTCTGCATGTTCTCTTGGAGACCCTTCATATTTTTCATCAGTTCAAACGGATTCAAATCCATGGACTACTCCTATAGTAGGTATATTTTGTTAGGTTTTCAGTTCGCCACGAAACAGCGAAGCGATGGAACTGAGGACAGGATCCTCAACGCCTTTATGTATCGTCTTTTCTGCTTCGGTGCAAAGCATTGTTATCTTTCCAGTAAAACCGGAAATTTCTTTGATCAGG
>CAYMRN010000354.1:0-2344 GCA_964392855.1 uncultured Sphaerochaeta sp. | reverse complement strand
GCCGAAGCCCTCTGGGCAAAAGGAGTGGGTGTGGGGACGATCCTTTCCTTTATGATGGGGGTAACCGCCCTCTCCTTGCCCTCCTTGGTCATGCTGCGAAAGGCAGTCAGGCCCAGGCTGCTGGGCCTCTTCTTCATGATAGTTACCGTGGGGATCATCCTCATCGGATACATGTTTAACGCTTTTGGATATCTCTTTGTCTAAAAGCCATAGGAGTAGTTTTCATGGCAATCTTCGGTTTCGGAAAAAAGAAAAAGACGCAGGACACGAGAGAGAGTTCCCTCTCCTCTGCAGTAAAGGTGTTGGGTTCGGGATGTGCTAGCTGCACCATGCTTGAGGAGCATACCCGGCAAGCCCTAGAGGAACTCGGCATGGACACCTCCGTAGAGCATGTCACTGATTTTGTCGCCATAGCAGGATTCGGGGTCATGACCACCCCAGCCCTTGTTGTCGATGGGAAGGTGCTCTCTTCTGGAAAGGTCCTCTCCAAGGAGGAGGTTGTTTCCCTCATACAAGGCATCAGGGGCAAGGCATGAGAGAATCAAAGCCAAGAGTCGCCTTTGTCTGTGTTCACAACTCCTGCAGGAGCCAGATAGCTGAAGCCTTGGGCCGTGCCTTCCATGCAGAGACATTTGACAGTTACTCTGCAGGGACCGCCCTAAAGGCATCGATCAATGCTGATGCAGTGCGTTTGATCGGTGAGCTGTACGGCATTGATATGACAAAAAACCAGAGACCTAAGCTCCTTGAGGCGTTGCCTCCTGTTGATATCATCATAACGATGGGCTGTGGGGTAGAGTGCCCGAGTCTCCCATGCAAGCATAGGGAGGACTGGCTTCTAGAGGACCCTACAGGCCAGGGTGACAAGGCATTCATGGCCGTCATCAGCAACATTGAAGGAAGGCTCAAGGATTTGGCACAGAGGCTTGAGGGTGGGCTTCTTCTCTAGGTTCTCCACTCTTCTCCCTTAGTAGACATTTGTTACAGGCAGTTGCAATTCCTGGTGGAAGAGTCCTATAATCTGGATTCTTCGTCTTAATTAATTCGTAGGAGTTGTCACATGATGTCCATTGCTAAGATCTTGCGTGTCAGGGAAGAGAACGCTTCCTTGCTGTATACCGTGTACTTTGCTTATTTCGTAAGTGGGATGATAAATATTCTCATAGGCACAATCCTTCCATTTATGAAAGCTGAGTACAATATGAGCTATGTGCTCAGTGGCTCTGTGATTTCAGCATACCAGCTGGGAAGTCTCGCAGCTATGATGATCAGCGGCTTCCTCCCTTATTTGATAGGTCGTAAGAAGAGTACGCTGACTCTCTCCCTTGGGTTTATCATCGGGTTCCTCTTGATGACCCTTACAGGCAACCCCTTTTTCCTCCTGTTTGCTTTTTTTCTTACAGGCATTGGAAGGGGTACTATGAGCAATATCAGCAACGTTGTAATAAGTGACATTTCTGAGAACAAGACTGCAGCATTGAACCTGTTGCATGCCTTTTTTGCAATAGGAGCGTTCCTTGCCCCTTTCCTGGCTTTATTGACAACTGCTGTGTTTGGAGTGTACTGGAGGATAAGCTTGTGGACAGTGGTGGTGCTGGAAGTTCTTGTCATGTTTTTCTTCAGTCGTTCCACTCTTTCTGGAAAGAGTATCGAAAAGCAGAAAGATGTGACTACCGGCTTTTATAAGGACAAGTCCTATTGGCTCAACACCGCCATACTATTCTTCTACCTTTGCACTGAAGCTTCGATCATAGGGTGGTTGGTGACCTACTTTACAGATTCTGGAACTCTCAGTGCTGCCTTGGCACAGACAACCAGTTCAGCCCTATGGGTATTCATCCTTGTCGGGAGACTTCTTTGTGCCTACCTTTCGACCAGGCTAAACAAGAACCTGTTGCTTGTGTTCCTGGGATTTTTCCAGATACTCTTCTTCTTGCTTATGATAAGTTCCACAAACTATATCTTCATATATTTGAGCATCTTTGGATTTGGGCTTGCAATGAGCGGCACGTACCCGATGGTTCTTGCCACTATGAACCCCAAGTACAATGTTTCGACCGTTGCAGTCGGGACTGCTTTGGCTACAGCAACAGTTGGTGCCATCGGCATGCCGATTATAGTAGGGGCCGTTGCACAGAATATAGGGATAGCCGGTGGGCTTGCTACGATTAGCATCATCTTGGTCTGTATGTTTATCTTGATCCTGATCAAATTCTTCAGCGGAAAAAAAACAGTGAAGAATGTCTAGGAGTATTAAGTACAACAACCCTTTCATGGTACACTGTCGCCGAAGGAATTATTGATGATTAAACAAAATAAGCATATTAGGAACATAGCCATCATC
>CAYMRN010000353.1:0-2366 GCA_964392855.1 uncultured Sphaerochaeta sp. | reverse complement strand
CAGGTTCGAGTTCTCCAGTACAACCGTCGCAGCGCTTTTGACAATTATTGGATATTCGCTGAACAACACCATTGTAATTTTTGACCGTATCCGTGAAAATGTCACTCTGGACAAGAGTGCTCCTCTTTCTGTGCTGATTGACAAGAGTGTCACCCAGTCGCTGTCCCGTACTGTTATGAGTGCGGTCACCACGTTGGTGGCAATTTTACCCTTGGCAATCTTCGCCACTGGTGATATCCGGATGTTTGCGGTGAACATGGGCTTTGGAATCCTGATCGGTACCTACTCTTCCAACCTGCTCGCACCTGCGATGCTCTATTGGATCAGCAAGGCGCAGAACAAGGACAATGTAGCTGTAAAGGGTAAGTAACTTACCGATAGTATTCGAATGCGCCGCCGTGGGGTCTCCTTGCGGTGGCGTTTCTCGTTCAGGGGGTTGTGATGGAACTTGTACTCTCCGATACAATGGGATACTGCAAAGGCGTCTCAAGGGCGATATCCATGGTTGAGCATGCCATTGCTGAGGCTCAACAGAAGGGCATTCCTGTCTATTCACTGGGCAAGGTTATCCATAACCGCCAGGTGTGCTCCTTTTTTGAAGACCAGGGACTTACGACCATCTCATCGCCGGCAGACCATCCTCCGGGTCTTGTTGTCCTCAGGGCCCATGGGGTCTCTGATGCGCTGAGAAGGGAGTTTGTGAGCTCTGGCTTCACTGTCGTCGATGCTACCTGTCCTGTCGTTTCACACAATCTTGACCTCATCGCCAAAAACCAGAAAGATGCTGAAATAATCATAGTCGGACATGAGAATCATCCCGAGACCCTCGCAATGCAAGGTGTCGAGCGGAATGGCAAGACCCCTTCGTCCCTTTTCATAACCCGCCCTGAAGATGTCGGACAGCTGGAGAAGGGCAAGCGATATGCAGTTTTTGTCCAGACCACCTTTGACCGCCTTCTCTGGAGGGATGTGCGAGCCTCTCTGGTGGATATGAGAAGCCACGGTTATAGCATAGAGTTCCTCAACGAGGTGTGCCCTAGCTCAGTCAACCGGCGTGATGCGGCCTTGCGCCTCTGCAAGACATGCGATGCGATCCTGGTGGTGGGGGGGAAGGAGAGCGCCAATACCAAGGCCTTGCATACCTTGGTGCTCAGCCAGGGCAAAGTGGCCTGGCATATCGAAACCGAAGATGAAATAACGCCCGATATGAAGGCCTATGCTATACTGGGTATAACCGCCGGGGCTTCGACCCCCCAACAGACCATAGATGCTGTCATTGCCAAGCTAAAGGAGACCTTATGATGGATTTTCCCAATAAAGATATACCCATACCAACGATCAAGCGACTGCCCTCCTACCTCCGTCTGCTGAAGCAATATCTTGAGGAGGGGCAGAAGATGGTCTCTGCGACAACCCTTGCTGAAGAGCTTGGGCTCAAGCCCATCCAAGTCCGAAAGGATATCTCCTGTACTGGCATTGAGGGAAGGCCCAAGGTGGGGTTCACCATTGTGCGGCTCATTGATGCCATCATACACACACTCGGATGGGACAACTCCACCGATGCCATCCTGGTGGGGGCTGGGCACTTGGGCTCTGCCCTTGCCCGATATGAGGGGTTCGATACCTATGGGCTTAAGATTGTTGCCGCCTTTGATATCGATGAGGTGAAATGGGGTGCGAAGTTGGGAGAGGTCCCTGTCTACTCCATCTCTGATATCCGAGAGTATCTCAAGGCACACCATGTGAATATCGGTGTGCTTGCGGTCCCTGCCATGCATGCCCAGGAGGTGGCGGAGCTTTTGGTCAGCTGTGGGATCATGGCGATCTGGAACTTTGCCCCGAAAGACCTGAAGCTTCCAGAGAGGGTAGTGGTGCAGCGCACTGACCTTGCCACAAGCTTTGCAGTGCTCTCTGCAAAGGTGAAGCGCAAGATTTCTGATGAGGACCTGACAAGCGAAGTTGATGAGTGGTAGATGTTGTTGTAATACTGGGAAGCAACGCACAAAAAACCCGTTTTAATATGTCTACAAGAATATTAAAACGGGTTTTTTGTGCATTAATTGGGGTAATATATAAAAAATACCTAATTTGAAATTCCTTTTTCTCGTTTTGATTGACTCTCTGAGAGCAAATGGATATCATGTTGGTTGAAATGAGCAAGAGGGAAGTGAATATGGAAAAAATTACCGTTGAGTTGTGTATGGGAAGCTCTTGTTTTGCACGGGGCAATGCAGGGACTTTGGCCCTTCTTGAGACCTATATAGCAGATAAGGGTCTCGGTGAGAGGGTGGAGTTGGTAGGTCATCTCTGCCTTGGTGCCTGTTCTGAGGGCCCTAATGTCAAGATAGGGGAGGTTACCCACAGCG
>CAYMRN010000352.1:0-2369 GCA_964392855.1 uncultured Sphaerochaeta sp. | reverse complement strand
GCCAAGCACAATGAGTATACAAAAGGGTAAGACAGGTTTTTTCTTTGTTTTCATCCCTGCACTATAGCAAAAGGGGTAAAACACTGCAATAAGCTATAATTCGCTTACCCATCTGTGGTGTTTGGGCATCAGGGATGGTCCTTCATATCCGGCCCTCTGCTCTGAGCGCATCCTCGATAGCCTTGAGGATGACGATGCTGCTGTACGTGGCTCCGCTTATCGCATCGATGTGCAGGCTTTGGCTCTCAATGACCTTCAGGGGGATGGCCTCTGCCCCCTGGCCCTGTCCGTTGCGGTGCTTGAGCAGCCGTATGGCCACTATCATGCCCCCTTTGATCCCAACCTCGACTTCTACATCCAGGGGAAAGCACTCATATGCTCCCCGATATGTCCCGTCTTGGAGAAGGGCAAGCCTTGGCGTCTCCACCCTGATGGTCCGCAGTTTCTCCAGATTTGCCGTAACGGTGTTCAAGAGGATCCTCCCTGCCAGGGGCAACAGCAGGAGCACGCCAAGGGTGACTATGAGGGCTATGGTGCGTCTTTTCATACAAACAGTGCCTCCCCATCCATTCTACAGCAACTCCTTCGGTGGAAAAAGGTATTCGCATGCTCGACAGTGATCCTTTCCCCCTATGGTGAAAGTTTGGGAATATGGGCTTTTTGAGGTAGGCATAGGTTGTTTTTACTATTGATATTCAGCATCATTATTGAGTATCGCTTGCACCGGCCCCTGTCCCAAAGGAGAACGTATGAATCTGTTTCTCGAGACGCTCATCATTGCTTTTGTCATCAATACGGTATTTTTTATCTATGCGTTCATCCGTAAGACAGACGTGGTCACCGACCTGTCCTACAGCCTGAGCTTCTTGCTGGCAACGACCTACATCTACGCCGTGCACGCTGAGAAGAATCTCCTGCAGACGATGCTGCTTGTCATTGTCTTGCTCTGGGCTCTGCGCTTGGGCTCCTACCTGCTCGGCAGGATCCTTGCCACTAAGGTTGACCACCGATTTGACGACAAGCGCAACTCGTTTGTACGCTTCGGCTTTTTTTGGCTGTTACAGGCAACAGCGGTCTGGGTCATCCTGCTGCCGGTCACCTTTGCCATGGGGGCCAATGGTCTTGTCATCAACATGCCCTTTCTCATAGTAGGCTTTGCACTCTCCCTGTTCGGCCTCATCTACGAGACTGTGGCCGATCATCAGAAGAATACGTTCAAGAAAAAGAACCCCAAGAAACTCACCACCCATGGGCTGTGGTCAACCAGCCGCCACCCCAACTACTTCGGTGAGATCCTGGTCTGGTGGGGGACTCTCATAACAGTCCTGCCCTATCTGGGCGGGCCTCTTTTCCTGGTTGCATTAGGGCCTGTTTTCATCACGGTGCTGCTCTTGTTTGTCAGTGGGGTGAACCTGCTTGAGAAATCATGGAAAGAGAAATATGGTGAAGAGGCCTATTATCAGGAGTATATCCGACAGACCTCCCTCTTCATCCCCTGGAAGAAGAGGAAATGATGGGCACTCTCTGGGGCACTGTAGCCTTATGCCTGGTAGGCTTTGCCCTAGGAGGCATCCCCACATCCCACCTCATCGCATCAAGAAGGGATGTTGACCTGAAAAGCCTTGGCAGCGGGAACCTTGGTGCCACAAATATGAGCCGGGCCCTGGGTTGGCGCCTAGGCTTGCTGGTGGGAGTGATCGACCTGCTCAAGGGTGTGTTGCCCTCCCTGGTCGCCCTGCTTGTCTTTTCCCTTCCGTCCACATCGTTGCTGTTTGTCGGGATGCTGACCATCGTAGGGCACATCTTTACCCCTTACCACAGTTCACATAGGGGAGGGAAGGGTGTTGCTACAGGTGCTGGAGTCATCGCAGTCCTTTTCCCTTCTGCCATCCTGTTCGGCCTCTGTGTGTTTTTCACAGTCGCTGTGGTGAGCCGCTACATATCCCTCGCCTCAATGACGACGTATGTACTGCTCATCCCGTACTATATCTTCAGTACCCGTAGCCTTGGCTTGGGATTCGAGTATGACAAGCTTGTCTTTCTTGCTATACTGAGCTTGCTGATCATAGCCGTCCACAAGGAGAACATAGAACGACTTGCTCACCATACAGAACCAAAATTCAGCTTTGCCTCTAAGAAGGAGGGCGTATGAACATAACGGGAAAAGATCTCTACGGCTCACTGACCTTCGGATATTACCATCTGCGTGAGAATATGCAGGAGATCAACACGATCAACGTGTTTCCCGTCGCCGATGGGGATACAGGATCCAACATTACCCATACCCTGAAAGCAATCCTCTCAAATACCGACGGAACAGGGTCGGTAGCCGATATTTCCAATACCTTTGCCAAGTCAGCCCTTAGTGG
>CAYMRN010000351.1:0-2382 GCA_964392855.1 uncultured Sphaerochaeta sp. | reverse complement strand
ACACAATATGCTGGTGATGCACATCGTCTGCCTATATCCGTTTTTCCCTGTTGAACGGCTTGCCAAGGGCGGTGGGGCCAAGCAGCTGGCTCTCCCTGCTGAATGTCAGGACAACTATGACCATGACATACGGCAGCATGACAGCGAACTCGTAGGGAAAGTTGATTCCCTGTCCCTGGATCGCAAGCTGCAGCGCCTGGGCAAAGCTGAACAGGAGAGCTCCCCACATGATCTTCACAGGGTGCCAGTGTCCGAAATAGACCAGGGCAACGGCTATGAAGCCCCTACCTGCTATGATCTCGTCGCTGAACATCTTCGCCTGGCAAAGGCTGAGATAGGCTCCTGCAAGACCTGCCAGGGAACCACCTACCGCCAGTGCCTGGAAACGGACCCTGTTTACCTGGATGCCGATGGAGTCAGCTGCCCTGGGGTTTGTCCCCACAGCGCGGACACGCAGGCCCCAAGGGGTCTTGAAGAGGATGTACCAGGCGACGGGGACAAACAGAAAAGCCAGATATACAAGGATGTTGTGAGAGAAGAGTATCGGTCCGAGGATTGGAATCTTGGAAAGGATGGGGATATTGAGGTTGTCGATGCCAAGCACAGACTGAGTTCCCCCGATGAAGTGGCGAAAGAGGGTTCCTGCAGTCCCTACGCCGAACATCTGCAAGCCGATGCCTGCAATCCCCTGAGGGGCTCGGAAGGTTACGACAACAAAGCCGAAGAACAGGCCAAAAAGAGCCCCCACGCCCATGGAAACCAAGAGTCCCAAGAAGTTATACACTCCAGGGGTAGGACCACCCTGACCAATACTGTAGGGGATGAGCATGCCAAGGAACGCTCCCATGGCCATGATGCCTTCACAACCAAGGTTGAAGATACCAGCTCTCTGGTTGAACATCTCCCCAAGGGATGCTATCAGGAGGGCCACTGAGAAGGGGACTGCCAGCGAAAGTATATTTACAATAAAGTTCATGCTTCCACCTCCTTGGGAGGATTGGTGATTTTTTGGTATTTGCGCCAGACTTTCTCCATGAGGTAGGGGTCTGCCAGTATCATCTTGGTGGCAACGATGACCAGGATGATGATACCCTGCAACACGTTTACCATGTTGGCAGGAACCCCGACCATCCGCTGGGTCATGTCTGCCCCTACTATCAACAGGCCGAAGAAGAAGGATGCTGGGATGATCCCTGCTGGGTGCAAGCCCCCAAAGAGGGCTACGACGATACCACTGAAGCCGTAGCCTCCTGTGATGCCTTCGATAGCGCGCCTATGGACTCCGGCGATCTCAATGGCCCCTGCCATGCCTGCAAAGGCACCGCTTATGACCATCGCTATGACCAGATACCAGGTTACATTGATGCCTCCATAGCGGGCTGCACGGGCACTGGCTCCGGCAGCGCGCATCTTCAGCCCTGTGGAGGTCTTCCAAAGCAACAGGTAGATGACTATGGCCAATATGATGGCAAAGAAGATACCGGAATGCAGACGGGTCCCGGGAAGCCTGTCCAGCCAGATGTTCCGGCTCAGACGCATCGATTGGGGAGTTCCACTTCCCCCAAGGGAGGATTCTGCAGGGTCGAGCATCGGACCGCGAAGGAAGAAAGTGTAGAGCTGTGCCGCTATATAGTTGAGCATGACGGTTGAGAGCAGCTCACTTACCTGCAGCTTAGCTTTCAGGACACCGGGGATGAAACCCCAGAAGCCACCACAGATCGCTCCGGCGAGAACCGCCATAGGCAGAAGGATAGGCTTGGGGAGATCGGGGAACAAGAGCGCTACGGCTGTAGTCCCCAAGATGCCCATCGCCATCTGGCCCTCGGCTCCAATATTGATGATTCCGCTTCTGTAAGCCACTGCAATGCCCAGTGCAATGATGGTCAGGGGAATCGCCCTGATGAGCACCTCAGAGAGCTGCAGCGTTGTCTTCAGCGGCTCAAAGAGTATGACCGAGTAGGTTTTCAGAACATCTGCACCGATGGTCAAAAGTATGATCGCTCCGATCAGCATTGCCGCCAGTATGGCCAGGATGATGATCGTAACCTTGTACGTGATTTTAAATGTTCTGGTCATCTTTCACTCCTGCCATGAGAATGCCAAGTCTCCTGCGGTTTGCATCCTTACGGTCCAGCACCTGCTGGATCTCTCCCTTGAATATTACCGCCACACGGTCTGAGAGGTCGAGAATCTCGTCCAGCTCTTCACTGACTAGCAGGATGCCGATCCCCTCCTTACGCTTCTCCAGCAGCTGCCTGTGGATAAACTCGGCGGCTCCAAGGTCCAGGCCCCTGATCGGGTAGACAGCTATGAGAAACTTTGGCTTTCTGGATATCTCACGGGCAAGGATGACCTTCTGGATGTTTCCTCCCGACAGTGATC
>CAYMRN010000350.1:0-2386 GCA_964392855.1 uncultured Sphaerochaeta sp. | reverse complement strand
GCCCTTTGTCGTTTGCAACTGCCAATCCTTTTCAATGCCCTTGGGTATCAAAAACTCAGCTGAGGCCAGGGGGTTGGCGACCTGCTCTGCAAAATCAGGTCCAATTTCATACTGGTGGGTAATGACAGAGGGAAGCAGCACAATATTGGGATTGATTGCCCGCAGCCTTTTTGAGAAACTCGGATCATGTGAGCTGTATATAGGGTGCAGAGCTACCACCACATCGCTATAGGCAAGCTTCCGTTCAAGCTCTGCCAAGCTCATAACCGGAGTTTCTCCTCTTGCAGAACCGCTTCCATCGTGAGCTGCCCACTGCCCAAATGTGGTGAAATAATTTCCTAGCCGAGGGAACTGGGCCTCTTTCAAGTGTTGGGCCGGGTGTTTGTCAATCGTTCTGGCTATAGGATCCTGTCTGGTGAGCGTGAAGTTGGAAATCTCAACTTCATTGCCACTGTCAATCCCCATTTCCAGAACATAGGGGCCATCACCCGTTCCTGTCTTTACAGAGCCACTATAGTGGCCTTGTGTAACCTCAAAGCCAGGTATCAAGATACTAGCACGTTCTTGGTCTGGGTTTCCCAATGCAAAGAGCCTGACCCAACCCAAATATTCTGGGTCCCCAGTACTTTTCAAAACTGTATAGTCAAACTCTAAACCGATTATCGTATCCTTAGGAAGCTCTACAAGCTCGGGGTTGGTCCACAACTTCGTAAATCCTTGGGTAAAGAGGCTGTAGGATCCTTTCCCTTTGGTACTTGGTTTGACTAGGAAGTCACCTTCAATTTTGAGCATCGGCGAGTAGGAATGGACAATGCTCTTACAATCCTCTTGGGCAACAATAGATCCTGTATCCAAATCCTTAATCTTGATATCACGTACGGCAATTGAGCCCTTGTTGACAACATTCATAAGCACTTGGTAATCATCATACTTCTTCAAGGTTGCCTGCATGGAAGCTGTCCCTTCGAAGCCAGCACCATCATAGATGGAAAGGCTCTTATCCACCCAGTCGTTTCTGGAAGCACCGGAGTTGGAGAAGAAGATCGTTTCAAACCCCTTGTCAGGGGACTTTAGTACCTTATAGGTAAAACTAAGCTCGTAATTCCCTTCTGATTTGAGAGGGATCTCTTTGGGATCGGTCATATAGTAAGGTACATACTGTTTGTGTCCATCTGACCTTCCCACTATCCAAAGATCATTCTCCTCGATAGGAAACGAGCCGCCAGGACCCAGCTTGAAACCAAAGGTAGGACCTCGTAAGGCTGAGGAGAAATCCTCAGTTCCCAAAATCTGATATTTCCTCCCATAGCCAGCGGCTTGTGCAGGGGCAGAAAGGGGCGCCCTCTCCACTTCCGACAGGGTTGGAGAGTACGATAATGCCTCAGTGGTCTCTTGTTGAGTGTGGGAGCAGGAGTTGAAGGACAGCAACAGCAACAAAATGAAGACCACGATGAAGGGATTTCTCCCTCTTTCTTCGTGATTTTTCATAAATCGCTCCTTAATACTATCTCTATAGAAAGTATAGGCATGTAAAAATATATCTGTCAAAACAATTGCTACCCTACTAATTTGCTAGCAAATACTTATAGAAACAATAATAAGTCTTATAGACAACATACTCTTGCAGAGATAATTTTTTAAGGGAAAAGTGCGAGGTAGATAATCCTCAGAACATAGCAGAAGGGCACCACCTTTTTGGGTTTGGCGCCCTTCTTGCTCGTAAGAACAAACGTTGGACAACGGATGACAACCCAGTGTCTGAATCCTAGCTCTCATCCTTGCTAAGCAACCTGACACGGTCAGGGGCGAAGTCGATGGAGACAGATGAGCCCTCAGCGTAAATCTTCTTTGCATGGGGGTCATCCACCTGAACCAGGACCTCCCCAAAGGAGGTGCTGATGAACGCTTCAAGGCTATTTCCCAGATAGACGTTCATACGGACCTTGCCTTCGATATGGCCGCTGCCCGGTTCTACCACCCTAAGGGACTCTGGCCTTGCCATCAGGACAGCTTCCTCACCTATGATGACATTGTCCCCTGCCTGGCTGACAATGGCCTCCTTGTCCCCGAGTTTGCAAATCCAGTTCTTTGCCTCTTTTCTCAGTATTGTCACTGGGAAAAAGGTTGCCTTGCCGACAAAACCTGCTACAAACCGGCAGTTCGGCTCTTCATAGATTACTGAAGGGGGTCCAATCTGGCGAATGAAGCCATCCTTCATCACTACAACACGGTCAGAGAGGCTCATCGCCTCCACTCTGTCGTGGGTGACGTAGATTGCCGTTATGCCAAGGTCTTTCTGGATTTTCCTGATCTCGACGCGCATCTGCTCGCGGAGCAGGGCATCGAGGTTTGAAAGAGGCTCGTCCAACAATAGGACTGAGGGGGT
>CAYMRN010000349.1:0-2387 GCA_964392855.1 uncultured Sphaerochaeta sp. | reverse complement strand
ATGATAACCACCACCGCGATGATCCGCATAGGCAAGGTATTCAACAACCTTATGGCCGACTTGAGGCCGGTCAATGCAAAGCTCATCCTCCGTGCACACAGGCTCATACGTGAGGTCACAGGATGTACAGAAGAGCGTGCAATTGAGTTGTTTGAACTCTCAGGGAGCAATACTAAGGTTGCCATAACCATGGGCTTGCTCTCTGTCGGCAAGGTTGAGGCAACAGAGCTACTGCAACGGAGTGAGGGAAGCATCTCACGAGTGCTGGACTCCCTGCACTGAGAGAGGGAATAGAGTTCTAGCCCTTTTCTTGTTTTCCTAGTTTGGCCTTGTCTAATCCTATTCCCATCCTATCCATGCCTAGCGAATCCTACCCTACCCTTTGGATTCCTTCAGCTTGCCCACATGACTGACTGCCTTCCACGTTGTCGTCAGGGAACGTTCGGCATCGGGGCTTCTTGCGATGAGGCTGCTGTAGAGGATATCGACGACAATCAGCTGGTTCAGCCTCGAGAGGGTCGCTCCCTGACGATAGAGGGCTTCACTGTCAGGGACAGTGAGCACCACATCAGCAAGCTTGGAAAGGGAGTTGCCCCCTACCCTGGTCACGGCAATGACGGTGGCTCCTGCCTTCTTTGCCTGTTGGGCTACCTGGCGCATGGTCTTTGTCTCACCTGAGTAGGAGAAGACTACAGCTACACTCTTGGTATCCAAGGCACAGGCGTTGACGATCTGCAGGTCGCTCTCGCTGGGGAAACTGGCATACAGCCCCAGCCTTCCCAACTTCTGATAGAGGTCCATGGCAGCCAGGGCAGAGGCACCGATTCCTGCAAGAAGAATTTTCTCACTCGTGAGCAGGCTCTCCACAGCCAGTTCCAGGTGTGAACTGGAGAGCACCTCCTTCAGGGAGGTGATGCTTGCGCAGGCACTGTCGACCATCATGGTCGCGATGGAGGAGACCTCTTGTGCTTTGGTGAGGTCGAAGATGTAGGGCTCTGCAGTACGGGTTTCACTGTTTCCATACACCTCCTTGGCCAGGGCGAGCTTGAGACTGCCATACCCTTCAAACTGCAGCCGCTTGCAGAGTCTGACGACAGCTGCAGTACTGCTGCCGCTCTCCTTCGCCAGGGCAGTGATGCTCATCTTCACCGCCAACTTGGGACTTTGAAGCAGGTATGAGGCGACCTTCGCCTCTGAAGGCGAAAGGTAGGGGAGCGCTTGTTGTAATAGTGTGCTACATCCTTGCATACTCTCTAGCATACCACATTGGCACATATTTTCATCAACAAATGAAAATATATGTTGCATCGAGGCTCACTCCATCCCATACTTGCCCTATGAAAGGGGTATATTATGCACTCGATGGAGGTGGCACCCGCTGTCGCCTAGCCATCTGGAATGAAGAGAAACAGATTGTATTCCAGCAGGAGGGAGCCAGCTCCAATCTCTATGCAGTAGGATTTGACAGGGCAAGCAAGCATGTGCTCTCCCTCCTGGATGCAGCCAAGGCACAACCAAGTCTGGCAGAATTGCCCATCAAGGGGTTCTGTTTTGGCAGTGCAGGTCTTGCACGCAAGCAGGAACAGGCCAAATGGAAAGCTGTATTTGACACGTACTTCTCCCGTGACTTTCCCCGTATCCTTGCAAGCGATGCAGAGATACTGCTGACAGGCTCACATATGGCTGTCAGTGGGCTGGGACTCATAGCAGGAACGGGTTCCATCTGCATCGGCCGCAATGAAGAGGGGAAGATGGTACGATCAGGAGGTCTGGGAACTGCCCTAGGGGATGAGGGATCGGCTTGGTGGATAGCAATCCAGGCAGTGAGAAGAACGCTCAGAAGCCGGGAACAGCGTGATGTGGAAACCTCCATGGACAAGGCGATACGCTCCTTCTTCCATCTGGAGGATTGGCAGGATTGCGTGCCATTCTTCAATGACAAGAACCTGACCAAGGCCGCTATCGCTGATTTCGCCCCTTATGTAACTGAGTATGCCAACAAGGGAGACCTGCTTGCCAAGGCTATCCTCAGCGAGGCAGCTGATGAACTGGTACAGCTGGTCCTATCAGTCCAAGTGCGACTGGAGCAGCCTTTTGCCGCTCATCTTACCCTTGCAGGTGGGGTACTTGAACATGACAACACCATACGAAACCTCTTCCTGCAGAGACTTCCCCCTGATATTGTCGTCTGCCCGACCAAGGGAACCGCCTTGGATGGGGCTCTATTGCTGGCGTATGAGGCACATCAAGGCTCTGATTGAACAGAACAGCGACTTGTCAGTGGGAAACGACTTTCTACAGGCACCCGACTCCTGATCAGATAAGGCATAGGAAATCGGGTAGGAGGATGAGCCTTAGTGGCTCACCCGTCCTCCCACAGAACCGCA
>CAYMRN010000348.1:0-2394 GCA_964392855.1 uncultured Sphaerochaeta sp. | reverse complement strand
TCCAGCCCTGCCCGTTTGAGGTGTTTCTCGTCCAAGGAGTATCCCAAAGGGTGCACAAGGTGAAGAGTCGCCCCTATGGCAGCACGGGTACGGGCAATATTGCCGGTGTTTTGGGGTATTTCAGGTTCAAACAGTACAATATGTAGGGCCATGGGCTTTTCCTTCTGCTTGCAAATCTACCACTTAAGTCAAATCCGTACAAGGTATATCCGTTCGTGCAAAGAGCATTAGGACAAGCTTGAATTGCACCGGTTTATACTCTAGACTTGCAAAAGTGTCCAGGAGGCGGCTATGCTTGAAGTTTTGAAGGCTTTGGTGTTGGGTATTGTACAAGGAATAACCGAGTGGCTGCCCATAAGCTCGACAGGACACCTTCTTCTGCTTGATGAGTTGCTCGTCCTGTCCATGAGCACCAAAGGCAAACAGCTTTTCATGGTCATCATACAGCTTGCTTCCATCCTGGCTGTCATCATCCTCTACTTCTCCCTGCTCAACCCCTTCTCCCCGAACAAAGACAAATTGGAAAAGCAAAATACATGGATGCTCTGGGCCAAGGTGCTTGTTGCCACCATCCCTGCAGCCATTGCCGGCTTTCTCCTCGATGACCTGATGGATACCTACCTCTACAAGTGGCCCGTTATTGTCGCAGCCCTTGCCCTGTATGGGGTGATCTACGTGGTGCTGGAGAAGAAGGGGCGCGGGACTAGGGAGCCAAGGATAACAAGCTTGGAAGCTATCACCTTCGCTGATGCAGCGGCGATGGGGGCCTTTCAGATGCTTGCCCTGGTTCCGGGGACCAGCAGGTCCGGTTCCACCATCCTAGGGGGAATCCTGTTTGGCATCTCCAGGCCCATTGCCGCACAATTCTCCTTCTTCATGGCGATCCCTGTCATGGCGGGGGCTTCGCTGTTGAAACTGCTGAAGCTCGGCATCTTCTATACCAGTGATGAGTATCTGCTGATAGGGGTCGCTTTCGTTGCATCTTTCTTGGTCTCGCTGGTCTGTATCAAGGCCCTGATAGCCTATGTGCACAAGCATGACTTCTCCATCTTTGGGTTCTATAGGATAGGCCTTGCTGTCATCGTGACCATCTATTTCCTATCATCAGGACGGTAATATGGCTCTTTTAGTGGTAATCTATGTTTCGTTTATCAGTCTGGGACTTCCTGATGCTGTGTTGGGAAGCGCATGGCCTGTCATGCATGTCGATCTGGCTCTCCCCCTTTGGAGTGCCGGCATCATAGCGGCCACCACCAGCATTGGAACTGTCATCTCAGCCCTGCTCAGTACAAAGGTCATAGCAAGGTTCGGCACCGGGCGGGTAACGCTCGTCAGCGTATTGATGACAGCCCTCGCCCTGTTGGGTTTCTCCCTCTCCTACAACATCGTCATGCTGCTCTTTTTCGCCCTCCCTTTGGGTCTCGGTGCAGGATCGGTCGACACTGCCTTGAACAACTATGTCGCCTTGCACTATAAGGCGAGGCATATGAGTTGGCTGCACAGCTTCTGGGGTGTGGGTGCAAGCTTGGGCCCAGCCATTGTAGCACTAGCCCTCTCTTTGGGCTTCAGCTATAGGGGCGGCTACTTCTCCATAGGAGTCCTGCAGCTTCTCTTGGTTGTTGTCCTCACGCTCTCCCTCTCACGCTGGAGAGACCATGATGTGAAGCAAGTGGGCGAAAAGACCAAGGGCAACAGGGAGGTGCTGAAGATCAAAGGGGTCCCCTTTGCCCTTCTTACCTTCTTTCTCTACTGCTCCCTTGAGATAGCTACAGGGCTCTGGGCAACGACGTACCTGGTGCAGGTCAAGGGCCTTGACCCCACCAAGGCCGCCTTGTGGGGGGGCCTGTACTACATGGGCATCACCGTAGGAAGGATGGCAAGTGGTTTCATCACCTTCCGGGTCTCCAACAACCAGATGACCTTCGGAGGCTTGGGCATATGTCTGGCAAGCCTGTTCCTGTTTCTCTCCCCCAATGCCAATGTGGCAGGCTTTGCCCTGGTGCTCCTTGGCTTGGGAAGCGCTCCGATATTCCCCAGCATGATCCATGAGACTCCCAGGCGATTCGGAGTAGGGGCAAGCCAGGCGATTATAGGGCTGCAGATGGCAACAGCATATGTGGGAAACACCGTCATGCCGCCGGTCGTGGGAGCACTCGCCTCTACAGTAGGCCTAATCTGGCTTCCTGTTTTGCAGGCACTTCTGGTCGTGGGTATGATGCTTACTGTATTGCGCCTGGCGCTGTTGCAGAAGGGAAAGAACTTGTGATAGTTCACCCTCCTGTCTGTTTTGGATGGTATGGGGAGGGAGTATGCCAATGATACAGGGGAATGCTAGGAATCAGTGAAACTATAGCGATAGTTGATGGGGTGAGTATGAAGAATTCCAAGTTCTGG
>CAYMRN010000347.1:0-2398 GCA_964392855.1 uncultured Sphaerochaeta sp. | reverse complement strand
ACCTGGAGGCAGGAAAAGTTCCTGGAGCCAAGAGTGTTGAGGATGTCAGAAGGTTCTATGAATCGAAAGTCCCCATGGGCCGTGGTTGTACTACCGAGGATGTTATGCGGGCTATCTGTTACATAGTCGAACAAAAATATGAGACAGGACAGGCTGTGCCGGTTACCGGTGGCCAGGTCATGCTCAACTAGGAGATTGTTATGAAAACACGTGCAGCCAGACTTTATGGAGTCAATGATATTCGAGTCGAAGAGTTTGAACTTCCCGCCATCAAGGACGATGAGATCCTTGCCAAGGTAATTGCCAACAGTATCTGCATGAGCGACCACAAGGCCGCTGAGCAGGGAGCTAGCCATAAAAGAGTACCCTCGGATGTGGCAACCAACCCCATTATCATTGGGCATGAGTTCTGTGGTGAGATTATTGAAGTAGGAAAGAAGTGGCAGGACAAGTTCAAGGTCGGCTCCAAATTTTCCATTCAGCCCTCCTTGAACTATGAAGGAAAGCTGGATGCACCTGGGTACTCATTCCCCCACATCGGTGGAAATGCCACTTATGTGATCATCCCTCACCAAGTGATGGATATGGACTGCCTGCTCACCTATGAAGGGGATTCCTATTTCCTCGGTGGTCTTGCCGAACCTGTCTCCTGTGTCGTCGGAACCTTCCATGCGATGTACCACACCACCAATGGTTCCTACAAGCACCACATGGGTATTGTAGAGGGTGGAAACCTTGCCATCCTCGCGGGTGTCGGGCCCATGGGGCTCTGTGCCATCGACTATGCCATGCACTGCGATCGCAAACCCGCTAGGCTTGTCGTGACAGATATTGATGATGCGCGCCTGAAGCGTGCAGCAAGTCTCTACACCGTTGAGGAAGCAAAGAAGCAGGGTGTCGAGCTTATCTACCTCAATACGAAAACAGTTGAAGATCCTGTGGCGAAGCTTATGGAGCTTACCGATGGCAAGGGCTATGACGACGTCCTGGTCATGGCACCGGTGAAGGCCCTGGTCGAGCAGGCAGACAGTATCCTCGGACGCGATGGATGCCTTAACTTCTTTGCAGGCCCTGAGCGCACTGATTTTACAGCCGCACTGAACTTCTATAATGTTCACTACGCATCTACACACGTGGTGGGCACCAGCGGTGGCAACACCGATGATATGCGCGAGTCCTTGGAGATGATGGGCAAGGGGAAACTCAACCCTGCAGCATTGGTCACCCACATCGGAGGCTTGAACGCTGTGCCCGAGACTGTCATCAACCTTCCTTCCATCCCCGGTGGCAAGAAGATGATCTACACCCATTTTGATTGTCCCCTTACTGCTATCGATGATTTTGCAGAGGTTGGCAAGACCAAGCCCCTGTTTGCCGAGCTTGATAAGCTGGTGAAAAAACATAATGGACTATGGTCAGCTGAAGCTGAAGCATACCTCCTGGCCAACTGCAAGGAGTAGGGATGAAAAAGCATATCGCAGTAGACTTGGGTGCATCCAACGGTCGGGTAATTGTGGGGGATCTTACGAATTTCGAGGTGGTGCACCGCTTCGTAACCCACAACGACCAGATCCTGGGCGAGTTTTACTGGAATTTGCTCGGATTGTTCTCTGAGATCAAGACTGGGTTGAAGAAAGCCTTCGCCCAGTATGGTTCAGAGATAGGTTCGATCGGAATCGATTCCTGGGGGGTCGACCATGTCCTCCTGGATGAGACGGGATCTCCTATCTCGTTTTGCTACCACTATCGTGATAGCCGCACCGATGGCATGATCGAAGAGGTGACCGAGAAGCTGGGTGGCAAGATGCGGGTCTTTGAGAAGACCGGCATCGCCTTTGAGTCATTCAACACCCTCTACCAGCTTGCTGCGATGCAGAAGATGCGCCCCGATGCCTTTGCAGCAGCTCGTCACTACCTCTCCATTCCTGATCTGCTTGCCTACTGGCTTACAGGGGTCATGAAAAATGAGAGAACCCATGCTTCCACCACACAGCTCTATGACCCCAAGGAGAAGAGTTGGGCTTGGGACCTCATCTCTGAGATGGGGTTCGAAAGGGAGCTGTTTGGCGAGATAGTCGATAGCGGGACCATCCTCGGCAACCTGACTGCTGCTGTCTGTCATGAGGTTGGCGCTCCCTCGCCTGTTCCCGTCATTGCAAGCGCAGCACACGACACAGCCAGTGCTGTCGCTGCAGTTCCGGTAGCCAAAGGGGAGGTCCCACTGTACATATCAAGCGGGACCTGGTCGCTTTTGGGTGTGGAGATAGAGGAGCCGATCATATCAGAGCTTGCCCTGGAGAGTGGGTTTACCAACGAGGCTGCAGCCAATGGAAACGTGCGCTTTTTGAAGAATATCATGGGCATGTGGATCCAGCAGGAGTGCGTACGCCATTGGCAG
>CAYMRN010000346.1:0-2424 GCA_964392855.1 uncultured Sphaerochaeta sp. | reverse complement strand
GCTGGCACAGGTTGCCTTTGGAGAAGAGTATGAGGCGAGTGTCATAAAGAAGTGGCTAAAGACCTTCTACTGGAGGTTCTTCAGCCAGCAGTTCAAACGCTCCTGCCTTCCGGACGGGCCTAAGGTGGGTTCAGTCTCCCTCTCACCCCGAGGTGACTGGCGGATGCCCAGCGACGCATCTGTCCGGCTTTGGATGGAAGAGCTGGAAGGCCTTTGAGCTGAAATACCAAAAACGACCCTAGTTTATTAAAAATGTTATATCTTCTTTTTGTATCCAATTCCTATCAGTGCTGTTATATATACTGAGAGGTCAAAGTTTTGATGAAAAAGAAATTTCTAGTAGTCCTGCTTGTAATTCTTGCACTTCCTGTTTTGCTAAGCGCTAGAAGTTTGCTGGATGTGAGTCTTGGATTTGGTGGTACGAATACCATTCGAGGCGACAGTAGTTTTTCAGAAGGCATCCAAGATCCTGCAAACTGGATGTTCGGAGGGGAAGTTACTGTCCGTTTTGCCATCGTACAGGCACAGGCGATGGCCTTCCCTGTAAAGTGTGCGGATGAGGGCCAGGGTGTTCTGTTGCTTGGCTTGGGGAGCCTGAACCTCCCTGTTTTGGGTTCTTTGGTGTTTTTGGAGCTGGGCATGGGACCAAGTGTCACCTACGTCCCTTCAACCAAGGACAACGGCGGTGCATATTATATCCTGAAGGATGATCCTGAGGCGAAAGCTTCTGTGACTACCTTTACCGATGCCCTTATAAAGAGCCCCATGTACCTACAGCTTGGTCTGGGTCTTGATCTTGGGAAAGTAGGCTTGAGGGTTCGGTATCTGTTCGAAAGCAAGTCTACTTTAGAGGGTTTCATCAATACTCGCTCTCCAATGGAGTTGTTTCAGCTAAATAGCGGTTCTCTCTCCCTTGCGTTGTCACTTAAAATGTTTTAACTTTGTTATATAGTATTGATATTTCGGTGTTAAACCGATCAAAAAGAGGTAAAAGTATGAAAAAAAGATTTCTGTTATCACTCATTGTCGTGTGTATCCTTGTTCCTGCAACACTAAGTGCATCTATGGTCGGTTTGAGTATTGGTGCTACAACCCAGTTCAAACAGAACTTTGCTGACATTCAGACCTCTATTGATAATGGGGACTTTGGCGATGAGCTTGCAAAGGTTGAAAACTATGCCTTTGGTGCTGATGTCCGCCTGAAGCTCCTGCTTGCAGAGATTGATCTGGTGGGTATGTTTGGAACCTATAACGACAGCTCAACAAACAAGGATTACACCACCATCTCCGTGTTGACCAGTGCAGGGATCTCCTTGGATATCCTGGATTTTGCCAGACTTGGCTTTGGTATGGGCCCCCGTTTTAATGTGTTTATCAATTCTGATGATGCTACAACAGAAATCAAAGATTCTAACGGAGCTCTTGTTGACTGGGGTAACTTCGGTGAAGCATTCATCAACTCCCCTGTTGCCTATCGTGCAACCCTTGATTTCAAGATTGGTAAGATGATGCTTGGAGTCAACTATACAGTCGACAGTGACTATACCTTCAAAGAGTGGGAAAAAGTTGAGAACCTGTTTAAAAAACCACTCGACCAGGGCACAGTCGGCATCTCCCTTCTCTTCTCACTTATCTAAAAATTCCTTGCATAGCATCTCAGGCCCGGAGCGATCCGGGCCTGAGTTGCTTTTCTGCTTTGGCTAAGTATGATAAAGTAGTCGCAAGGAGCATGACCATGGCTAAAAAGGGTTTTATTCACCTCTTCTTCACAGCGCTGATTGCTGCGCTGCTCTCTTTTTTCCTTCTCTATTTCTTTTCTCCCAGCATGAGCACACAGTTTCTGGGAGTAAGCTTTGCCACGCGCAAAGGCTCTGCCAATGCTTTGGTGCTATCAGCAGTTGATTCCACTGTTGAACAGATGAAGAACAGTCCGGAATTCACCAAAGAGAAAATTGACCAGTTTGTGGACCTCGTGAATAGTCCTGAGGTGAAACAGAAGGCCAAGGCCAGGGCCAAAGAGGGCGCTGATGCGGTGGAAGAATTCTTAAAGACCCTGATGGACAGAGTGAAATGAAGCCTTTCCAAGTAACCTTCCTCGGCACTGGGACAAGCCATGGTATTCCGGTGATCGGCTGTGATTGTTCAGTTTGCAGATCCACAGACCCCCACGACAAGCGCTTTCGCAGCAGCATCCTCATCGGTGATGGGGAGCATACGTTGCTTGTCGATACAACCCCTGAGTTTCGCCTGCAGGCTCTGCGTGCTAATCTGCACTCCCTTGATGCGGTCCTCTATACCCATGATCATGCAGACCATTTCAACGGTATCGATGACCTCAGGGTATTCAGCAAGGAGAGTACCCTGCCTGTCTTTGGTTCCGAAGAGGTAGTATCTTCCATCCACTCCCGCATGGGGTATGTGATG
>CAYMRN010000345.1:0-2439 GCA_964392855.1 uncultured Sphaerochaeta sp. | reverse complement strand
CATTAAACAAATTGAACGCAGCTTCATTAGTCCAAGTAGCTGAACCGATGACAGCTGTTGCATCAGATTTTCCAATGATCCTTGGTATGGTCAGCAAGTTGCCGTCTGCATTGTTCCACATATGCTTTTTATACACAGACCACATATCAGGCGTATCTTTAGCGGACTCCAGGCCCAAGGCCTCTTACAGTGTAGCAATATCTACGTTGGAGAAAGGGGCTATTTCACATTGGATTATCACTGGGGTGCGATGAATGGTATTGCCTCCAGACAAATATTCCACAACCAAGTTGCTTCCTATGCTGAACTGCAGCCTTCCACTGAGCAATCCTGTTGGCTGGCCTTCATCTTTGCTGATAGCTTGATGTTTCCATCAGCGGTGAGGGCAGCCAGCTTTTCAGTGTCGTCAAATACCAAGAAGGCAACGAGCTTGGACAGTGAGTTGATTTCGCCTGCCAAGATGAGATCCATGTAGTCAATGTCAGCTGAGTATATAAGGGATGACTCTTCAGCATTTGGGGGAAATGTTTTTTTGTAAGTAAAATCAAAGCCCTCATCCTCGATGGAAAGTTGCAGACCTGCAAATATGCTTCGTGGGTTGAAGGCAGTGCCAAATGGAGGACGAGAAATACACTCGGACAAGCCTCCAAGCAACATAAAGCCATCTTCTAGGAGTGAGATCTCAGGGCCTAAGAGGTCAGTTTCCAACCAATCATCTTCTGTATCTGAAGGAGCAAAGGTCCCCAGATCCCGTAAGGAGACCTTCTCATATGGGCTTGCTAAATTCTCCACCAAGGCTTGGGTCTCCTGGTCACAGCCTGCGAACCCAAGAAGCAAGAGCATACTCAACAACACCAATACCACAAGATTTTTTTCACTTTTTTCCACCCAAGGAATACTTTTTACAATTCAATCTCTGTACATTTCCTTCAGGTCTTACACTTATTTGCAAGAAAACACATATATATAAGCACAACATGAAGTATGTCAGTTTCCTAGGATGCCATTGGCAAAAAGTGCAAATATCAGAAAAAAAGAAGTCTAGTAATTTGGGTGGGATAGATGTTCTTTTTACACGACAAAACCTTCTTATCTGCTGCTGCCGTAGAGGTCGTAGACCTTGAGGTTCTCCTTGAACTGTTTCAGGGTGATCTTCTCTCGTGTCTTGAAGATCACGATCTTCTGGGCAGTCGGCCGTACGCAGAACAGGTTGTCGCTGAAGGTCCCCGTAAGGGAGCCTGCATCAAGGGCAACCTGGAAGGCCGGCGCCTTGCTGCTGACCGTAACGGAAAATCCTCCCTGTGCCCTCTTTACCTGCAAGCTGAGCTGAGGGTCAAGAAGTGAGCATCGCTTAGGGGGGGCAAGCAGGAAGACATCCTCGATATAGAGCTTTTCGGTCTCCATTTTGAGGGAGAGGAACATCTCCTTAGGATCTATCCTAAGTTTTTCTATCTCCATTGAGCAGACATGGGTGCTCTTCTCAGGTGGGACGTCCAGCACATACTTCTTCTTGGAGACCTTCTCGCCGTTGAACCGATAGACCTTTACCGAGACCTCTGTCGCTAACAGCTCTGTGGGCTTGTCGTGAACGACAAAGACCTCAACCTTTCCCTGCTCCCTCATGTAGGCGATGGGCAGGGTAGGGGCATAGAAGCTCTTTGCGCTGTAGTGCAAAAGCTTCCACTTTCCCAAGTAATCGATGGAGGAGCACGAAGTTGTCGGCCAACTGTCATTCAGCCGGCTGTAGATCGTTCCCATGCAGTGGGGACGCAACGTCCTGCAGTACTCAATGGCTCTCTTCATCGCCATTGCCTGCTGGACCTGTGAAAGGTAGAGCATCGCCTCAAAATCATGGGGAAAGCGGAAGTAGCGGATAATGTTCTCAATGATGATACGGTTGCCGCTATCATTTTCCTGATGGTGTTCCATGGTCTCACTGGTGAGGTTATGCTCCGTAGGTGGCGCATATGTTGCCACCGTGGAGAGGGATGGAAAGCTCTGGTGTCCAAACTCGTTGATAAAACGGGGCCTGGTGGAGTAATACTCCTCAATGGGCTTGCTGTCCCAACAGAAGTCAGGATTTGCAGAAGGAGGCGATGGCAGCCACCTCCTGGTTGGGTCCAGCTCTCGGATGACCTTTCCAACAACCCCCTCATAGGGACGCCCATCGTCGGCGATAGCCCTGCAAGGGGCGTTTCTCGACTCCTCAGGAAATCCTTTTGCCTCCAGACCCGCATTGTCGCCACACCACAAGGCGATGCTCGCATGGTCGCGCAAACGAGGTATCTGGTAACGGAGCTCAGCCTCGACACTGGCAAGTAATTCAGCATTAGCTGGGGTCGTTGGGAAGCTGGGCAAGCAGTCATGCCAGATAAGCAGACCCTTTTCATCACAGAGGTCGTAAAACGCCTCATTCTCATAGATGCCGCCTCCCCAAAC
>CAYMRN010000344.1:0-2441 GCA_964392855.1 uncultured Sphaerochaeta sp. | reverse complement strand
TGTCTTTTCGAGTGTTCCGACAGCCTCTGAGCTGTACTGGACAAACGCCAGTCGGGACTTCTCTGCAATCGACAAAAATGTTGTCATCAGGCAGATCTCCGCTGAAGCGACATAGAGATGTTCTGGAGACCAGATCCCTTCATGTCCACCGGGGAATTGGGGTGGGGTCGCAACTTCAAAGGAAGAGAGGCCAACAGAGGAGAGCACTCCCTTTCTCTGTTCGCTGTACTGCACACTGGTTGTATAGGTATGGGTATCTGACATGATTAGCTCCTTATAGTCCACTTGTTTACTGTGGTATCATCAAGATACGGAATATTGGGATCATCGGCTAGTGCAAGACAATTCCAATGCCTTGATACAAAAATGATACTCCTCCTTTGTAAATTTCCGCAGACTATAGCCATGTAATGGGCAACTCTCTTCTTTCCCTTTTTCCCTGGCTCAGCTATGCTAGAGCAAAAGAGAGGCTCCCAATGATACTTGATCAGATCTCACAGATGAAAAACTATGTTTCCACCCTACCCGCCCTCAAGCATGTCATCGATATCCTGGAAAGCGGCAAGCTTGAAACCTTGGCATTTGGCAACTATACCACCGAACACAAGAACCTTCGCTACAACCTGTTCACCTACAAGACAGAAAAGACTGAAGCAGCAGAGTACGAAGTGCATCGGAAGGAAGCCGATGTCCAGATTCTGCTCAAGGGGCATGAACGTATGGATATTGCCTGTCGTCAAACCCTTACCGCTACCACAGCCTATGATGATAAGAAGGATTTCTTTATGGCTACTGGAGAAAAACTACTCTCCTATCACACGAAACAGGATACCTTTGTAGTGTTCTTCCCTGGAGAGCCCCATGCTCCAAACCTCATTGATGAAACCCCTAGCCAAGTGGTAAAAGTAGTCTTCAAGGTCCTGATGCAGGCTGAGTTATCCTGATACAGATAAACAATAATGACTCATCCGCATTTCTGGGGTTCACTAGAGGGTAGAAAGAATTTTGAGCTGCGGCGAAGAGTTTCTCCGTAACCTCCTATTTGACTATGTAGCGAAGAAAGCTATACTTGATCTTGGTAAGAAGCACTTGAAATCTCTGAAACCTAGGCTACCCTTTTCATAATCTTTATGATATTCATACAGCCCTCTATGATCCCTGAGGTGACAGGATACTTTGCATGCCTGATTATCTGTTCAGTGCACTTTCTCTTTTTTGATGCAAACTTCACCCCTTCCACAATGCCTGACTGCTCACTCATGCAGAGCTATTTCTCCCATTCTACTATCACCACCTGCTCGTTATGAATCTCATACAAAGCACATAGCTGATGGTGACCTTGCCAATCTCCTCACTCTTCTCCACCGGATGCCCTACCTGCAGCTGTCTGTCGAACTCAAAGAAGATCTTTGCCTGTGACAATCCTTCATCGTTGAGGTAAACAGCAGGTAGTTCGTATGCTTGAAAAACTTTACCCCCTTCGCCACCCTTATCCCTCAGTTTCCAGGCTATGCATATGCGTATCTTGCCCATGGCATTTGCAGTCATGTGATAGTGGTCAGAAATGATCTCCGCATGGGAGAGATGCTTCTTGAAGAAAGAGGCATAGGTATAGTTCTGGTCCATAGCTGCATCTTTGAAACTCATGTAGAATTCCCTGTCATACCAGGAGAGGTAGGGGAAAAAATCATCCATTGTCCTCTCTTTTCCAAGAAAAGACCTGTTTGTTGGAGATATCCAGAACCAGGGATACATACTTGGGCCTCTTTTGGATGGATAACTCGTCTACCGCCACTCCTTCGACATTCTCCTGTACTGATGTAATGGCCTCCACTTCCAGCAGATACTCCCTACGCACCAGGTCCTCACTAGGGGACAGAATCCTGGCTGTAGTGCAGATATTGACATCCGGAGCATCCCTTATGTCCCCGATCTTTCGGACACGATCGAGCGTCACATACCTCTTCTTGAACTGGAAGGGCATCTTTTCTGTGAACATCAATGACCACCATCCCTTGCAGTTGCAGACGTGCCAGTAGCGTCTGTTGGAGGGAAGGCTGGTCTCTGCGCCCAAAGGTTTCTTGCTAGGGCAAAAGGGCTCCTCGGCACTATCCAAAGATAGATGTACATCCTTCCCTCGTATTATAAGTTCGGGATGTTGCAGGGCAGGTGAATGTTGATATTTTTCTGTGGTTCAAGAGATTGATTTTTCTATGCCATGCATTGCAAAAAATCAAAAAAAGTACCTACTTTACCAAAAAAGATTTAGAAAAGCCTTTTATTTCCTTATAGCATAGCAGAAAAAAAAGTTTGACAGATTGTAAAACCCATGAGATTATAAATCTGTAAGACAGCTTTACAACTTTACAAAAACTGGTTTTTTTACGGAATTAGAATCTCGGCCTTGTCCGAGTCAAATTATGATCATTGCTATGCCAAGT
>CAYMRN010000343.1:0-2461 GCA_964392855.1 uncultured Sphaerochaeta sp. | reverse complement strand
AGGGTTCTCTCTTAGTGTGCAAACAGCGCTTTAAACGGGGGAAACTGGTAGGAGATGGGAAAAGCAAGCTTGCCCTCTTGTTCCATCACCAGCAGTTCGGGGTAAGTCACCCACTTTGCCGCTACGGCTTCCTCTGTCTGCAGAACAATGGAAGAGGGAACGACACTCTTTCGTACCACAAAGATATCCACAAAAGAGGCTGCCTTGCGTGTTGTCCCCAGTAAGGTGATTTCATCGGCTGTGGCAACTACGCCAGTCTCCTCCCGCAGTTCACGAAGGGCCGCATCGATGCTACTCTCCCCTGCCATGACAAAGCCTGAGGTGCTCTCCCACAGATTGGGCCTAAGGAGCTTATCAGGGGAACGGAGGGTTAGCAGTATCTCGTTTCTCTCATTGATCATCCATACGGAAACAACCACATGATACAGACCTTTGGGTAAGGGGACTCCCCTCTGATGCACTCTGCCCAAAGGCTTTCTTTCATTGTCATAGAGGTCAAATAGTTCTGGCATACAGGCACCCTAACAAATCCCTTGAGGTTTCTCAAGCTGGGGACAAGGGAAATGCAGCGGCATCATAAAATTCTTGCCAGGCATAGCAAGGAAAGAACTCCCGCCAGGGAGCTCTTTCTGCAATAATAATTCTGTAGCCGAAGGATCAGATCAGGTTGTATCGTGTTACAAATGCCTCTGCATTCTGGATGGACCCACCGGCAGCACCCTTAACTACGTTATTTACCAACAACAGGAATCCAATCTTGCCGTTCTTCTTTTTCAGGCGGCCGGTATAGACAACCATCCCCCTAGGGGTACCCCAGAAAGCATACTTGGGCTGTGGGAAGGTAGGGTCAGAGCCATATTCAATAGGCTGGGCAGGTGTTGAGGGGAGGTCACAGACAATCTTGAAGTCTTTCCAATCCTTGATGACATCCTCAATCTCAATATCCTGTTCCAGGTCTAACCAGACAGCTTCCAAGTGACCGAACAGGACAGGAACACGAACGGTGAAAGCATATACCTCAGGATCGATGGAAAGGATCTTCTTGATCTCTCTCTCAATCTTCTCCTCTTCACCTTTGATGAAGGGGATGCAGTTGTCAGTGATGTCAAAGGAAGAGAGCCCCGGGTATCCGGCTCCACTGACACTCTGGTAGCTGTGCAGCGTGATGCTCTTGATGCCATACTTCTTCAAGGGGGCAATGGCCATGGCCAGACCTGTGGTGACACAGTTTGCGTTGGTCACGACAAATCCCTTTTCAGGGTATCCCTGGGCATGTATGAGATCGAGCGTCTCAAGGTTGGCTTCGGGGATGAGCACAGGGACATTGCTGTCATAGCGCATAGCAGCAGCATTGGAGAAGACATAAAATCCATGGTCTCTCAGCTGTGGCTCTGCCTCACGGGCAACCCCTGCAGGAAGGGCGGAGAAGACAATCGTCACACCGGCTTCCTTCATTGCTGCAAAGTTAAACTCTTTCATTTCGATGTCACGGACATTTGCAGGCATTTCCAAGGGCATCACCCAGTGGACAGTTTCAGCATATTTGAGCCCTATACGTGATGCCGATGCTGTAGCGTATCCGACTTCAAACCAAGGGTGGTCTGCAAGCATCCACATAAAAACCTGGCCAACGGCCCCTGTTGCGCCAATTACCGCTACTTGTATTTTCTTGTCCATATGAATTTCTCCCAATCGGATACCTATCCGTCATCATTTCCACTAAAGTAGTTGAACATTACTGGTTTCTTAGAAGAATTTCAATACTTTTGAACAAAAATGTATATTTTTTAACAAAATGTTATTATATTAACACAAAGGTTCATCATAGTGAACATAATCACCTTCTCAGTTACTTCTTCCCAAACTGGATAAAACGCTCCACCGGCATAGTAAAGGCTATCCCATTTCCCTCTTGCTGCATGAAAGGAATTGTTGTTATTGCACCGAGGACCTTCTCTGAAATATCTCTCTCCACGAGGATGAGCAGCACTTCCTTCTCAGGCACCAAGCTTGCGCCAAAGAACTTCAGGTCATCAGGCATGCTGGTTCCCCTTCCATCGATAATGGTACCACCGCCTGCCCCTGCCTTCCTGGCGACATCCATGACATCTTCAGCATAGCCGCTGTTGCAGATCACCTGAATCAACTCCCAATCGCTATTCATGGTTCGCACTCCTTCTGTAGTATGCAATTCCCTGTTCACAAAGCTTCTCTTTCCAGAAAGCGATGCACAGATTCCGTGTATGTGTTTTGCACTGCGTATTGCTTCGAATACAGCATCATACTGATCTTCAAACACCAAGGTCATCAGAATTTCCTTGCGAGAGTCACCAAGGCAGAGGATGGACATCAAGCTAGTGCTAGCTGTCCCCCTGCCCCTCAGGATAGTCCCTCCGGGGCTGCCAGCCTTTTTGGCTATACTCATGAGCTTTTCAGCCTCTCCCCTTCCTACAATGGAAAT
>CAYMRN010000342.1:0-2491 GCA_964392855.1 uncultured Sphaerochaeta sp. | reverse complement strand
ATAAGCAAGAATAAAAAGGGTACCAGCGCCAATAATGCGATGAGAAAGACTACGGGATAAAGGGGGCGAGTAAGGGCATCTCTTTTTTTCAATATATGCTTTTGTGTCATGACCTCTCCTTTGATCTGAAAAACTGTAAGGAGATTAGGACTGGGATTAGAATAATAAAGAAAAGAATCATGGCTACAGCGGTTGAGTAACCGGTTTTGTTTCCGTAACTCATTCGCATTATGTATATGCTTAGCGATTCCGTATCATAGCCAGGCCCTCCATCTGTAAGGGCGAGGATTGCATCAAACACTGAAAGGGATCCAATTATATTGGTGATCACATTGATTTTTAGTGCAGGAAAAAGCTGGGGTAATACAATAAATCTGAATATCTTCGCTCGTGATGCTCCCTCTAGTTCTGCCGCCTCAAAATGTTCTATAGGTATAGCCTGTAACCCGGCAAGATAGACTATCATAGTCATACCAGAGTATTGCCAGACATTGACTAAGATGATGACCAGCATGGCGTTTGAACCTGATAGCATCCAGTTGGATGTGGATATATAGCCGATACGTTGCAGTAGAATAGCCAGTAGCCCACGTTTGGGTTGGAGTAGAAGATACCAGATTGATCCCATAATCATAGGACTGATCACTGAAGGCAAATACAGGAGGGATCGTAAGGTTGCCCGGGCCTTGAAAGAACGGTTCAGCAGGAGAGCCAGAAGCAGCCCAGCTATATTTAGTAGCGGTGCACTTCCAAGGGCGAAAAACACAGTGTTCTGGATATTTCTTAAGGCTCTGCTGTCATGGAAGAAATTCCTGTAATTAGCTAGGCCGATAAATTTCGGAGTGGAGAAACCATCCCAAACAGTAAGGCTGGTCCATACCCCCCTTGAGAGGGGGTATAGAAAGAATAGTGAGAACAGCACAAGGGCTGGCACCGCCATATAGCGATGCCAAGACCCTGTATTGGGATTCGAAAATCGATGCTTGTTAGTTGCTGGCAGCATATGCACTATCCCAAATTTTTTGATACTCTCTAGCGAAATGTGCAGGAGAAGCATAGTCTCCATGTAACAATTTTTGGATGAGCCTACCAGTATCATCGACAGAAAGTCCTGAAGGTGCCTCTGTCGAGAAATTGATATTCACATAACTGTTTACAAGTCTGGTAGCATCATCCTTGATCGGGCTCCAATTAGCGTCGACGTCAGTAAAAGAAGAGGGAATCCCTCTGTTTTCACTGAATGATTTCTGCACTTCCGGTTGGAATAGATGATCCAAGAACTTGAAGACTGCATCGGGAGACTTGGTAGTTGCAGAGACTGCATACACTGAGTCCTCGGCACAGAGAACCATCGGTTCGAAACCATCGACTACAGAGGGGAACGGACCAAAACCAATGTTAGTCTCCATCTTGGGGTTCAATTTGATGATGTCCCCAACGACCCACATGCCTTGGTTGATCATGACAGCCTCACCGTTTGCGAACGCTTCCTTTTGATTGTCATAGGTTGCTGTGATGGCATCATCGTTGATCAGGTGCTTGTCTCTAAGCTCAAGCAAAGCCTTTGCAAAATTTTCCATGATACCGTTGGGAGCATCCCATTGGACGGTATTGTCCAAGAATGCCTGTCGGGATCCGGGAATGCCCAATTCTTGCTTGGCAACTCCATGGGCCCAAAATTCAACCAAATGCCCAAGAGTCCATGATTCCTTCCCTCCTAAGAACAAGGGTGTTTTGTTAGGATAGGCTTTTTTGATAGCCTCCAGGTTCGTAACAAATTCTTTCCAAGTCTGGGCATCTTTAAGTCCCAGTTCCTGGAAAATCTGTTTGTTGTAAAACAATCCACCCATGCTAATGTTGGTTGCGACTTTGTATTGTTTTCCTGTTTTGAGATCTGTGCACAAATCCTTTACTGAAGGAAGGATTCGGTCCCAAAAAGGCTGGTCCGAAAGATCCATATACAACCCTTCGTCAATGAAATCCTGGGTTACGACAGTAGAAATATCAGGAACCTGGGCGGATGCAATCTTTACTTTTATGACGTTTGATGCATCTTTTTGAAATTCAAATTCTACCTTAATTGTAGGGTTGAGTTTTTCGAAATCTGCAACTTGCTTGGTGTCCCACTCGACCGTTTCAATCCTACCTGAAAAATAACTGATTTTGTTTTCAATACCTTTGGCACCTTGTGCCCCTAACGGAAATACAATTACAACGAGCATTGTAATGAGTACTATCAACCTACCTAGCTCTGTTTTCTTTTTCATGCTCTTCCCTAACGTGCACGTTCATTTAGTTAATTACCAATTCTACTCTCAAAACTAATTACATGGACGCTTGCATCAAGTTTGAACAGAAATTATCTGCTGCATTGCTAAATGAGTCAATGACAGCAGGTGGAATTGTTCGTGCCATCAACAAGCAACGTAGATTACGCAACCTCCCATTACTAAATCCAGCGACATCGCTAGATACAGCAGCCAAAATACAA
>CAYMRN010000341.1:0-2496 GCA_964392855.1 uncultured Sphaerochaeta sp. | reverse complement strand
GGTTGTGCTGCTCCCCTAACAAACAAAGAAGGATAGTATGGTACGATACGCACTTATTGGATATGGAAAGGTAGCTAGTGTGCATGCCAAGGCACTCGCTGAGGCTAAACAGAGCAAATTGGTGGCAGTCTGGGGAAGGAGTGCAGAAAAAGCGGCTCTTTTTGCCAAAGAGTGGGACATACTCCCCTTCACCGACATGCAGAAGATGATTGTTGAGGCCAAGGTGGATGCTGTGATCATCACCACCCCGCACCCCGTGCATAAGGAGAACACCGTCGAAGCCCTCAAGGCAGGTGCCCATGTGCTGGTAGAAAAGCCCATGGCCCTCACCGTCGCCGAGTGCCAGGAGATGATCGACTGTGCAAAGCAGGAAAACAAGAAACTTGCCGTCATCAGCCAGAGGCGCTGGCTCCCTTCAACGCAAAGGATCCACAAGGCAATTGCGGAAGGGAAACTGGGGAAGCCGATGATCGGGCAAGTCACAGTACTTGGCTGGAGGGATGAGGCATACTATAACAGTGACCCCTGGAGGGGCAAATGGGATACCGAAGGTGGGGGGATACTCATCAACCAGGCTCCCCATCAGTTTGACCTCCTGCACTGGTTCCTAGGACCTGTCAAAGAGGTCTATGCCCAGTGGGACAACATCAACCACCCCTACATAGAGGTGGAGGATACCGCTGTAGCCACAGTACGCTTTGAAAGTGGAGCCATGGCCTCCATCCTGGTCTCCAACTCACAGAAACCCGGCATCTATGCAAAAGTCCACGTCCATGGGTCGAATGCCTACTCTCTAGGGGTCCAGACCGATGGAGGGGCGATGTTCATCGCAGGGATGAGCGGTGTCACCGAGCCTCCTTTCAACGACATATGGACTGTTGAGGGGGAACAGGGGATGCTTGAGGTATGGAAGATAGAGGACACGGCTTTCTTCGATACCATCGATCCTGTGCTCCATTTCTTCACTCTTCAACAGGAGGACTTCACCCAAGCGATACTGAACGACACCATTCCCGCCTCTTCAGGTGAAGAGGGCATGCAAACGGTCAGGATCATTGAGGGGATGTATGTTTCAGGGAGGACGGGAGTGCCTGTGCGGTACTAGGCTCCAGACGCTAGATATTCACAAGAGATCTGCAACAGGCAGTTGCGGATCTCTTTTTGTTACACCCCAGCCAGTGCAAAGTTCGTAATGCTAGCCATATGGCCATGTGCATTGGGTCTACATCAGTCTATGGAATTGGACTTTAGCCTGAGGTAGGTTGAACTAATACGATACTTGCCCTAATTAGGCCAATACAGGCATATTTATACGCGAATACAATCAAATACCAGAAATATGGAGACCAACAGAGGTTCTCTCTTTTAGCAGCATAGAGGACTTCTCCACCTAGGTATTGCCCATGCCAGGCAAACAGAAAAGGGACCATCGCAGATATAATTTGCGGTGGTCCCTGAGAGTTGTTATAAGTTTAATTAGAACTTTGCAACGTTGGAAAGCTCAATCACGTTTACGCCTGTATCGACATATTTGTAACCGCCGAGGTCTTTACCATTGAAGAGGTCAACCATTGCATACACACCCTTGTAACCCATCTGGTAAGGGTTTTGGCCCATGATGCAAAGAAGAGCTCCATCCTTGATTAGCTGTTTGTTTGTGTCAGACGCGTCTGATCCACAAGCAATAACTTTTATCCCAGCTGCAAGTGCTTCCTTAGCAGCGTTTCCAGCACCAACGGTAGAACCTTCGTTGGAACCATAAACTGCCACACAACCTTGGGCAATGTAGTTATCAGCAATTTCTTTTGCTCTTGTTGCATCACCATCACAGTACTGTGTTTCAAGAAGAGTATAACCTTGGCCTTCAAAGGCATCCCTAAATCCATACTCTCGCGTGTTACATGATTCTGTAGCCTTGTTTACACCGATAATACCGATCTTACCAGACTTCACACCTTTTTCTTTGAGTTCTTTGAGAAGCCTCTCTCCAATTTTTTTCCCGCCTTCCCTATTATCAGTAGCGAAAAGTCTTAGTGTATCGAAGTTAGCAGGGGAATCAACATACATGATTTTAACGCCAGCCGCTTGGGCTTCTTTAAGAGCCGCAACTGGTGCATCTTGTGCGTTGGCGGCAAGAAGGATACCATCTTTACCAGCCGCAACAGCGTTGTTGATTTTTTCAATCTGCTTGTTGTCATCCTTTGTATCAGGTGAGTCGAAGGTGACCCTTACCCCAAGTTCCTTGGCCGCATCCTTGGCACCTTCAAAACAAGATACCCAGTGCTGATCCATTGAGTCCATCGTAATAAGACTAATGTTCCAGGTTTTTGTGCCTGACGCTTCCTTGGCTCCAGCTGCGAAAGCTACAGTCACGAGGCAAATCAAGAAAACTACCAATAGCGATTTTTTCATACATTTTCTCCTCTTATATTTTCATTGCTATGCAATGATTTTTTTACTTTCTGCGAGTTTTGGTTTCCTATTCCTGACGATGAT
>CAYMRN010000340.1:0-2502 GCA_964392855.1 uncultured Sphaerochaeta sp. | reverse complement strand
TCCCCCTAGGGCATCAACACAGACGCCGGAGTCATCAGCGAGGATGGCATAGCCCTTGGGAACCCTTCCCCATAGTGATAGTGCCTTGCCCAGGGCATTTTCTGTGAAGGAATCCCCCGACTCTTCAAAGTCGAAGACTACGCCAAGTTCAGAAGGCAGGAAAATCGCATGGTCCTTGAGGATCCTTGCGAACTCTTCCCGCTTATGCTCATTAGATGTTGCCAATAGTATGTTCATAGGGAAAAAGATACTCATTGGGAAACAATTAGTCCATACACTCCTTGATCAGGGCTTTGATATAGTGCACTGAGGAGGCTACGGTTCCTTTGGGTATACCCAGCAACAGGCTTATCTGTGAGTGGCTCAGGTGGTATTCCATGTTCCTGATCTGCTCGACCTTTGTCCTGTGCACCCTCTCTGTCCAGGTGAGGAGCCTCATCAGCTCTTCCCGCTTTTGTTCGTCGACACACCCGTTCAGCTCAGCCTGGATCTCCATGATGCGTCGGAAATGACGGTTGCTCGTAGCTTCCATCCTCTGCTTGCACTGTTGCTTTTTTTGCAGCTGCACCTCTGCAGTACAGAGGAAGCGGTTGAGCAGCAGTGCATCAACCTCAAGCAGGGTGGCAATCTCTTCCAAGAGGTGCAGATTGGTCATGTGAGGCGAGATGGCCAGCATGATGAGGAAACGCTTTCGGTTGGCCCCTTGCTGCAGCTTCCTTTGCAATCGTTTCTGCACCTCATCAAGCTGTACGTGGTCATCCCCATGATACTTCGGTGATTCAAGAAGCTGAAGGAAGAGGGAAGGCATCACCGAATGTTCCACAGTGGGTATGGAGGTAAGCGTAGTATAGCTTTTCCCCTCTGCGACACACTCTTCATAGTTGCTCTCCTCCCACTCTTTTAGTTCGCTCTCAAGCAGGGCCCGTTCCTTGTTCCTCTGGGTGCGCTTGTAGGCCAGGAAGTACCGGCTTCTCTTACGCACCACCTCGGCGATGTATCCGATATAGGGGAGACTGCCCGCCCTGTAGGAGGTGAGGTAGTGCTCGATGGTCTCATAACAGTAAAATAAAAACTCACAGCAATCCTCCTCAGGCAGGAGCCTGAGTCTGGCAGGGAGAGTGTACAATAGCTGTTGGGTCATAAGATGAACCTTGTCGTGCAAGAGTTGGTTATCTTTCTGCTCTTGTGCCAAGAGGACCGCTTTGGTCAGTCTGGCACTTTGTGTGTCCGAAATTCCCGCGATATACATGCTTTGCTCCTTGTGGGTGTTCTCCACAAGGAGCATGCAATGTGTATGCCAATTAGCTCTGGATCAGGTTTCCAATGGCTTGCAGCAGGTTTTCCCGTACCGTGGCGATGGGTTGCTGCACGGTGACTCCAGCAGCCTTCTTATGGCCGCCTCCGCCAAAACTTTCAGCGAGGGCACCGACATCGATATGACTTTGGTGACTTGCACGGAACCCTACCTCAGTGACCTCTTCTGTAAGCTGCTTGAAGAAGACCACCACTTCCACCCCTTGTATGGAAAGCAACATCGAGTAGAGAGCATCACTGGGCTTGTCGTTGGTGATATAGGTCTCACTGTCTTCGAGATAGCTGGTGCTGGCCATGAGCTTTCCCTCAAAATGGGATTCGCTTCGGTCTATCAGCTTGCCCAGGTACTTCACATAACTGAGGTTCTTACCCCCGGTCATCCTGTTATTCATCATGTTGGGAGAGACTCCGAGGTCGACAAGTTCGGCAGCCATGCGCAGGCTCTCACCCCTGTAGGCATTGATGAACCGGAAGAACCCTGTGTCGGTGGCGAACCCGAAGAAAAGATGCTCAGCTGTCTCGCTGCTAATCTCCATCCCAAGGGTCTTGAACAAGTGCATGATGATAAAGGTGGTGGAGACTGAGCGGGGGACGATGTAGCGGTAGGTACCGAACTGCTCACCGCTGCTGTGATGGTCAAATATGACCGTCGTCAGCCCCTCAATCTCATCACCCAGATGCCCCAGCCTCTCGCGTGTGGAACAATCCACTACAACAACCACAGGGTTGCGCTTATGCAGCTCCTCATCGATGTGGGGGAGGAAGTCAGCACGCAGGTGGGTAATCTCAGAACGGTCAAAGGGCCCTGCATTGGCAAGATGGACACGCTTGCCCATCTTCAATAGCAGGGCTTTCATCGCCATCTGGCTGGAGATGCAGTCCCCATCGGGGCTGACATGACCAACAACGACAAACTCCTCGTGTTTTCTCAGGACATAAAGAATCTCTTCCTCGATGGGGGGGTAGGTAAAGAACATCCTACGCTCCCCGGATGATTTCCGGCTCCTTTCCGTCGAGTACGCTCTCTTCGCCGACTATAACCTTTGTCACGTCTTTCAGTGAAGGCAGGTCGTACATGATATTCATCATGATCTTTTCGACAATAGAGCGCAAACCACGGGCACCAGTTTTCTGCTCAAACGCCTTCCTGGCCACTGCTGCGACCGCATCCTCCTTGAAGGTAAGGTC
>CAYMRN010000339.1:0-2508 GCA_964392855.1 uncultured Sphaerochaeta sp. | reverse complement strand
GGCTTGACCGCTGCAGCATATTTGGCCAAGGCCGGCTATTCAGTCCTCGTCTTGGAAAAGACATCGGCCTTGGGTGGATTGCTGAACTCTTTCACCCGTGATGGATACCTCTTTGATGCAGGAGCACGGGCAATTGAGAACTCAGGCATCATCAGGCCCATGTTGAAGGACCTTGGCATAGAGATGGAGCTGTTGAAGAGTCCTGTCTCGATCGGAGTTGAAACAGAGGTTGTCAACTTTGACGCCAAGGAGAGCATCGACCACTACAGACAGGTTCTGGAAACCTTGTATCCTGACAGTGTGGGCGATGTGCGCAAGATTTTTCAGGTAATTGATAAAGTCTATAAGGAGATGCACGTCATCTATGGGTTTGAGAACCCTGTATTCAAAAACTATAGAGAGGACAAACAGTATCTCTTCAAGGAGCTGTTGCCTTGGATGGGCAGGTTCCTCCTGGCCATCTCACGCATGGAACGGATGCATGAACCTGTGGAGACATATCTGCGTTCACTGTCGGCAAACCAGTCGCTTAACGACCTCATCTCCCAACATTTCTTCAAACGGACCCCGACATTTTTTGCATTGGGCTATTTCTATGTCTATCTGGACTACCTCTATCCAAAGGGTGGGACAGGGAAGCTAACCGAAAAACTGGCCCAAAAAGTTCGTGAAAACAGGGGGGAAATCCAGGTCAACTCTGCTGTAACCACTATCCATCCTGCCAAAAGGCTTGTGCAAACCAGCGATGACCAGAGCTATACCTACGACAAGCTGTTGTGGTGTGCGGACCTGAAAGCCTTATATCGCAATATTGAGACAACCGGGTTGGATTCTGCTGCCGTTGCAGCGATCGCTTCCCAGACTGCTCTAGTCAATGCAACCCGAGGTGGGGATTCGGTCTTCTCCCTCTTTTTAGGGGTGGACAGGCCACCGGAAGAGTTCGCTTCCATCACCAGCGGGCACCTGTTTTACACACCGTCAAAACAGGGCTTGGGGGAAACCCACCTATCGGAGCTGAAGAACCTGCTGAGTAAGGGCAGGGATGCCTGCACTAAAGAGGAGATCTGCACCTGGGTGGAGACCTATTGCAAACTGACAACCTATGAGATCTCCATCCCCTCCTTACGGGATGCAAGTCTTTCACCTGAAGGGAAAACAGGTCTGGTCATAAGCTTTTTGCTGGAGTACGACCTGGTTCGACTTGCTAACGATGCCGGCTGGTATGATGCATTCAAGCTATGCGTTGAGGACGAGATGATCAAAACATTGGATCAAACGCTCTTTCCCGGCTTGCTGGATGCGATCGAACTACGATTCTCATCCTCGCCGTTGTCCATTGAAAAAAGGTTCGGCAGTAGCGAAGGTGGTATCACAGGATGGACCTTTGAACAGGCATCTCCTGTGGTCAACAGGCTCAAGAAAATTCCCCAATCGGTCAAAACTGCTATACCCGACGTCCTGCAATGCGGACAGTGGGCATACAGCCCAGCGGGTATTCCCACCGCGATACTGACAGGATGGTATGCTGCTGACAGCATCTGTACCAGTCGAGAAGCGGCAAAGAAAAAAGAAAGGAAGAGCAACCTTAAAGGCTAATGCTGTAACGCTTACAGGCTTAAACACCATCTTATTTCCTGCTTATGAGGTTATTGATACCTAGCTTGGCCATAGGTAAAGCCATCATTGCCTCAACATGATCACTCTTACAAAACGATGTTGATGGGCATGCAGATTCCTTTCTTGAGAGAAGTCAGGGATCAACTGCTTTGGAAAAGCGTGCGACCTGGCCTTGATGTAGTGCAACCCTACACATACCACTCTATGTGGACATAGGTAAAAAAACCCCCTACACTGAATAAAAATCAAACATAGGAGAAGACATGAAAAAAACAGCCTTACTGTTTCTTGCTATTACGATTATTGCTTTCCTGACAAGCTGTGCAACAATCTTCAGTGACAGTGCCTATCCTGTAACGATCACAAGCGATCCAAATGAAGCACAAATTACTATTACGGATATCAGCAACAGAATTGTCTATCAAGGGAAAACCCCTGCCACAGTTTCTCTTGAGGCAAGCAATGGGTTCTTTCAGAAGGGGTCCTATACCATCAGGTTTGAGAAGGCGGGTTTTGATACCTCAGTGTACACACTGACAAGCACCATAGATGGCTGGTACTGGGGAAATCTGCTTGTAGGAGGAGTGCTGGGGATGATCATTATCGATCCTCTTACCGGGGCAATGTGGAAACTCGATCCCAATGTATCCATACAGCTTACAGAAAAAGTTGCAAAGAACCAGACGCTTACCCTGATGAACATGCAGGATATTCCTGATGAGTGGAAAAATCACCTGGTAAAACTGGGTTAAAAACCATCCTACTACCCCAGATGTGAACAAGACCCCCTTTGCAAGGAGGTCTTGTTCACAATTGAGATATCTTCTCTTACCTGCTGTGTCTGCCCTTAAGGACCTCGATGACCTCACTAAGGGGAACATTCTTCTCTGC
>CAYMRN010000338.1:0-2515 GCA_964392855.1 uncultured Sphaerochaeta sp. | reverse complement strand
AGCATTCAGCTCCTTCCACTATCACAATCTTCTTGTTAGCCAGTAATTGCCTAACAACCTCTATCACTTCTTTGCGGCATTCGCCAAACAGAATCTTTCTCCGGTACTTAGGGACCCAAACCATATGGTATGTGCAATCCCATCTTGTATGTGCTAGACTTTCTTTCTATCATTTTACCTCTTGTGCCTTTGTTTTGTATGCGTTTCGGAGCGCTACGATTACCTTCGTGAATTTTTAATTATTTCTACTAGGAACTCTTTGGCTTCCCGTTTTGAGCCTTTGTAGGCCTGCCTCTCTTCTTCTTTTCGACATGTTTCTTAGGCTTGTAACCAATGTCGCAGCCCTTGGGAACCTCGAACCCAAAAGCCTCGCAGATGACAAGCTGGTTCCCCACAAAGGGGGTGATGAACTTCGCCTTGTGGTTGTGCTCGATGCAGCGTATCGAGCGCATCTCATCCAGTATCTCGAGGGTGGTAGAGACCTTTTCGCACAAGCCTGTGCTCTTCCAGATGTGCTTTGTGTATGAGCTCAGGATAAGGCCGACAAAGGCAATGAGCTGCCTGCCTTCATAGCCTTCCTCTGACCAGGTACGGTTCCTGTCACTCACCATCTGGGTCTTCATCTGGGTGAAATACTTCTCCTGCTCGTCACGGAGCCTATACAAGCGCAATATGGCCTGGGCATCACCGGCTACCTTGAAGGTGACGATGGCGAAGTAGCCTGAAAGGCGTATCGTCCTGCTTACCTTGGCACTGTTCAGTGTGTACCCGGTCAGCATCTTGGTATCCTTATCAAGGATGACATCATAGTAACAGAAGTGAGACTTGAACGCCTTCTCATCCTTTACGATGAGGGCATCTCCAAGGGCTTGTGCCAGATCCTGGCGCTGCAGCACCACATCAGCCTCGACCTGCATGCATTCGCGGCTTCTTCTCACCGGGTCCAGGTACAGGTTCAGCTTCAGGCCCCTGGTAGGCTTGACGGTGCCATGTATGGAGACCATGTCGTATTGCACGTCACACTGATAGCAGTAGAGCTCCATCTCATGGTCGAGTTCCATGCAGTCGGGCCTGAGGCCCGTCTCCATCACCCCAAGGGAATCGATCACCGAAGAGACAAGCTTCTGCGATGTCTTGGTGCACATGACCAGGGGCCTGCCCTTGAGGATATATGTCTCCAGCGTCTCTATCGTCTCATATCCCCTGTCCGTTATCACAGGGACATCCTTGAAACCGGCATCCTCAAGGTCCTTGTATATCATCGCAAGGGTGCGTGCATCGGTCATGTTGCCGGGGAAGGACCTGTAGTAGACAGGCATATGGGTCCTGAGGCTGTAGACGACCACCTCGTTGGTCTGGCGCAGCTTCACCCCCTCCTTGTTCTTGCCCCACCTGATATAGGCAAGGCAGTTTCCGTATGAGCTCTTGCTGGTGGAGTCTATGGCTATAATGTCATCGTCATCGAGCCTGGCTATCCTCCTGCGGAACAGGTCCATCCTGTTCTGCTCGGTGAGGCTCTGGGTGAACAGGGTGATGGCAGTAGGGGAAAGGACCCTGTCGGAAGGTGACTTGGCTATACGCTGCCACCGCTCCACACGGTTGTAGTTGAATTCGGTGATGTAGGGAAAGATGGCAAGGGTAAGGACATCGTCGACCATCTCCTTGTTCCCGTCAAAGACAGACATGAGGTCCTTGTAGAGGCCGACTTTCTCGGCGACCTGCTGAAGGAACCAGATGTCACCATACTGGCGATTGAGGTCCTCCCCGGCATAGGCGGGCCTCCCTGCTTTTGGCTGGCCTCCCTTATGCTTTTTCCTAAGCTTGTCTACTGCCGAGATATCCCATTCAACAGGAAAGTCGAGGGTGTCCCATACCGCCGGTGAATTGATGAACCTGAAGTTGGGGATAAACTTGAGGTCCTCGGTGACATGACCCCAAAGGACCTTGCTGTACTTCTTGCGGCCGGTGTCCGGATCTATGGTATAGGGCTGGGAACAGGCATACCTGTGTCCCTTGTCCTGATGTAACGTGACGCTGGTTTTCCCGTCTGTTCTTGCAGGTCTGGCCATATGGTTCTCCTATTTTAGTTCTTAGTAGATTATACTATAAACTAGCAAGGAAGTATATGAGCCAACCCCTTATTTATACTGGAAATACGAGAAACTTAGGACATTATTAGTAGATTTTAATAAAAATTCACGTTTTCATATATCCCCAGCTCAGGAGCTGATAGCTTGCCCAAGGAAGTATCCGCCAGCAAGGTCACCTCAACTGTAGGTTTGGCCAAAGCGGCCCCTATTGCATTGGCTACCTCGTAGTTTGTAGGGAAATGACAGGGAAGGTCATAGGTTTCTTGTAAAAGGGGGGCAAGCGCTTCAGCAGGTCCTCCTATGACGTGGAGCGCCTTCGGCTCCACGTTTTTACCATGGAGCAACTCCCTGATGGTATAGATAGGCTTGCTGTTTATTTCGAAGAGCAGCTCATCAGTCTTCTGTTTTATCCGGTCAGCCATGGT
>CAYMRN010000337.1:0-2516 GCA_964392855.1 uncultured Sphaerochaeta sp. | reverse complement strand
AGTCAAACTGTTAAGATTTTTGGAGAGTTGGGCTTAAGTTGTGAACATTGAAAAAATATACATACGTATTGGCTTACTTCAGTCTACCTAGTATGTAGTGAGCCTCACAAAAACTCCCCTATACATCACAAGCTACTCACCTAACACCGATCCTAGTCAACCTCTTTTTCTCTACAACAAAGAAATCTTGAAGGGTAGTAATCTATGCAGCAAAACTGGAAACCTATTCCTTGAAAGTCCTAACTTTTTGCTAGCCATTACAATACCGATATTGATTGCAATGTATTCTTGTCTGGAAAAAACGAAAATTGTACAACAACTCTCCACTTCCAATGGCTTCAAAGCCTCATAACCCCCCATCTTTCCATTAGAGTTTACCGCCAAACCATGGTATTCTATAGCTATGATACTCAAGCGTGCAACCTATTTAGGAGCTGACCACCGACTCCATACCCAAGATATCAGGGTATCGGGTTCTGTTATCAGCCAAATCCAGGAGACCCTGGAAGCAGAAGAGAAGGAACGCATCATAGACTGCTCTTCCTTCATCATTGTACCTGCCTTGGCAGACTGCCATGTCCACACCCCGGACACCCTCCTACGTGGAGTCCACCGTGACATGAGCCTTGCCTCCTGGGGTGATGAGAGCAAGCAAGGACAGCTGCAAAAGAGGCTGTACGACTACCTTGACAGTGCTGTGGGCACAGAAGAATTCAAGACCCTAGTGCTCTACTCCTACATGCAGTACCTCAGGCAGGGAGTCGGCTTTATCGTTGAAACCGGGCAGGCGGACAACTCCTCCTCCATCCTACAGGAGTGTGCCCTGCAGATAGGGCTGAAGGCCTTGATCGACTACTACGACGAATACCCCCCAAGGACACCTGCGGTGGGCACCATCAGCCAGGGCATCCACCTCCCTGAAGAGGAGGACCTTAGTCTTGAACTTTTGGAGAAGGTGCGCGAAATCTGTGCAACAGACCACCCCTTTTTGATGACCCACTGCCTGGAGACCTCCTCCAGGCGCGCTGAAGCAGTGAAGAAGTTCGGCATGTCGACCATAGAGCTGCTTGCAAAAAAACATATGCTTGATAAGAAGTCCATCCTGTTCCATTGCGTTGAGGCAAGCGAGCGGGATATAGCGCTTTTGGCAACTCACCAGGCCAATGTGGTGCACTGCCCTGTTTCCAATATCCGTAGTGGAAGTGGAACCATGAACCTCTGTGCCATGCTCCAGCAGAACATCAACATCACCTTGGGAACCGACTACAACAGCCACGACATATGGGAGACCATGCGGGTCACCTATGGGGAGCTGAAGCAGGGAATGAGGCCCCATCTGTATGATGCGCGCACGGTGATAAACATGGCTACGCGCAATGCTGCCCCTATTGCAGGGGAGACCAGCTACCAGGGGACCATCGAAGTGGGAAGCGGAGCAGACCTATTGTTCCTCAATGCCCACCATGCGATCTCCCCCATCATAGACAGTGACGACTTCTCCAATGTAAGCCACAACCTGCTCATCCATGCAAGGCCGGAGATGATCACACACGTCATGGTCAATGGCAAATGGGTTATCAGACACAAGGTCTTTGTCACCATAGACGAGCAGGAAGTGCTTAAAAACTATGCTGAGGTGGTAAACAGGCTCTTCCCGACAGAAGAGTAGCAACAATTTTTTTGCATCCTTGTTGCCCAGCAGGTGCCTTTTCTGTCTTTTGGAATAGAAAAGGCACGCTCTGATAGGTTTGTGCATAGCCAATATCAAGAAAAATGCCATGCAACCAGCTGGATTGCAGGAATCGACTATCTGTACCGGCTACCATACAGACTTGCTTTCCAGGCAGTGGAGCCTTGTTTTGCTCAAGTCTGCCTCCCCAGGACAGAGGTATGGGGTTGGGAAAAGTACACTACATCTCTACTCTCAGCTATCAATTTAATTTTATTTCTCTGGATACCCAAGCCCTCCTTATACTTAACACTTTTACAATATGTGTAAATGTGTTAGGTTTGTAGCATTCACCCTTATCACCCCATTATGAGGAACACTACATGAAAATAGCTACATTTGAACAACTGTTGGGAACCCTGAGAAAAGTTTCCGACGATATTACCAAGACACTCCCCTTCAAAACCATCCAATCCTTCCTAGATGACCTGAAGCAGACCAAGCCAGCCTGGCCAGAGCTGAAAATAGGGAACCTTGTCGCCCCCACCCCCATAGTACAGGGAGGGATGGGTGTAGGAATCTCCCTTTCCGGCCTGGCCAGTGCCGTTGCAGAGGCAGGGGGCATCGGGGTCATCGCAGCAAACGCCATCGGATTGCTGGAAAAGGACTACTACAAGGATGGCAGGGCAGCAAACATCCGTGCCTTCCGCCGTGAGATCCGCAAAGCCCGAACCCTGACCGACGGGATCATCGGCGTCAACATCATGGTTGCAGTCAGTGACTTTCACGAGTTGCTTGATGTAGCCATTGAGGAGAAGGTGGACATCGTATTTATGGGAGCGGGGCT
>CAYMRN010000336.1:0-2525 GCA_964392855.1 uncultured Sphaerochaeta sp. | reverse complement strand
TCTTCAGGATAGAATCACTACTATCAACAGTGAAAGTGGGCTGTCCATAGCTTGGTTGGAGGATGGGAGCAAGGCTTTCTCTGCAATGAAAAGTTACGGCATGTTCAAGAATGTCGGCTCGGTCATGGCCATGAAGGGGCCCAGCACGACACCTGACTTGTTCGAACGTATCGGCTATTATGGGCAGCTGTTGGTGCTGGAAGCAACAGGGCTGGGTTTGGGAACCTGCTGGGTTGCAGGCACCTATGACAAGAATAGCGATCTTTTCTTGCTAGGTGGGGATGAGAAGCTTGTTGCGGTCATACCAGTTGGAAACGTTCTCCCAGAAGAGACCATGAAGGAAAAGCTTATAGCACGTACTGTGAGAAGAAAAACCCTTCCCCTAGAAGCGTTCTATACCGCAGAAGGGGAGACTCCCCAGTGGTTTGTTGAAGGCATCAAGGCCGTACAGAAAGCGCCGTCTGCAGTCAATAGCCAGCGGGTCCGGTTCCACTATGCCAAGGATGGGGTAACTGCAACAGTTCCTGGCACTTGGGCAACCGACCCCATAGATATGGGTATTGCGAAACTACATTTCTCCCTGGCAGTGGGGGGAAGGTTCACCTTTGGAAGCCAAGGGACATGTGAGAAGGGTTAACTGAATAGTTTGATTCTGTCACTACTTCTCAGGCATCCTAGGGGATTAGTAGTATAGAGTGCTCTTACGTTGACCTGTATAATACAGGGTCAGTACAATACCCTCATGATTAAAGATGTCTCATGTAGACTCTCTCCCAAGACAGCTACAGATAGCAAGGCCGTACAAGAGATTGCTGCGAAAGAAGCCAGAGTGCCATTGGAAAAAGTTACAGGCATGCGTATCCTCCGTCGCAGTGTCGATGCCAGGCGCAACCCGCCAGTTATCGATATAAGCGTTCGCCTGTTCACCGGCAATGTTATGCAAGAAGTGTATGAAACTACGCATTTCCCCTTTGTAGGTAATAAAGAAAGGGTAATCGTAGTAGGTTCAGGACCTGCAGGTCTGTTTGCCGCGTTGCGTCTCATTGAACGTGGCTTGAAGCCGATCGTACTCGAGCGAGGAGTGGATGTCCACCAGCGCAAGAGGGATATTGCTTTGTTATCGACACAAAAAATAGTGAAGGGCGAGAGTAATTATAGCTTTGGGGAAGGGGGGGCAGGAGCTTTCAGTGATGGCAAGCTCTATACCAGAGCTACCAAACGGGGGAATGTGGACAAGATCCTCTTCCTGTTGTGCCAGCATGGTGCATCTTCTGATATCCTCTTTGAATCCCACCCCCATCTCGGTACAGACAAGCTACCTCAGATAATCGAACAGATACGAAACACCATCCTGGCAAGTGGTGGCGAGGTCCATTTCTCAACAAAAGTAGTGAGCTTCCTCAAGGAAGAGGGAAAGGTCCTAGGTGTTGTTTCTGAAAAAGGCGAGACCTTTCTCGGTGCGGTCATCTTGGCAACTGGACATAGTGCAAGGGATATGTACGAGTATCTTGACCAAGCACAGATCTCGATACAGGCTAAGGCCCTGGCTATCGGTGTAAGGCTTGAGCATCCCCAACACCTCATCGACAAGATTCAATACAGGAATGCCAAGGGTAGGGGCGAGTTTCTCCCTCCTGCAGAATACTCCTTTGTAACACAGGTCGACGGACGTGGGGTCTACTCTTTCTGTATGTGCCCTGGAGGCTTTGTCATCCCTGCAATGACAGAAGATGGGCAACTTGTGGTCAACGGGATGAGCTCCTCGTGCCGAAAAGGACCGTTTGCAAATAGTGGTATGGTTGTTGAGGTTCATCCACAGGACCTTCCCCAAGAGATATATGGGGGTAGTCTTGGTGTGATGCATTTCCAACAAGCTTTGGAGGAACGGTGTTTCCAAGCTGGAGGCGGCGATCTTGCAGCGCCTGCCCAGAGAATGCTTGATTTTGTCGATCACCAGCTATCGAAGAATCTTCCTGCAACCTCCTACGGCTTGGGGCTTGCTAACGTTAATCTGCATGAGATATTGCCTTCGTTTATTTCAGAACGGCTTGCTACCGCCTTTACTAGCTTCGGAAGGAGAGCTCCTGCCTTCCTGACCAACGATGCCACCCTTATCGCAGGGGAGACCAGAACCAGTAGTCCTGTTCGTATCCCTCGTGACAAAGAGACCAACATGCATATTGAGCTTGCTGGCCTCTTCCCCTGTGGTGAGGGTGCAGGATACGCAGGAGGCATCCTCAGCTCTGCGTTGGACGGCGTCAATTGTGCTGATAGTGTGTTTGAATACCTTGGGTGCCAAGAGCTTACCTCTCCATCAGAAGTGAACGATAGTATAAGCTGGCCATGGGGACATGAGCGGGTTCCCAGTTAGCGCACAAAAGGCAGTCATATCAGATACAGGCAAGGCTGACTCGTTTGCTGGTTTGCCGAGCAAAGGCTGTAACAAAACTTGGGGAATTACCATAATTCATAGGAGTTACGCACCAAACTGTTGAAAATGAATGACAACTTGTTGTGGCATATAC
>CAYMRN010000335.1:0-2526 GCA_964392855.1 uncultured Sphaerochaeta sp. | reverse complement strand
AAAGCCTCTTGCCCGCCTCTTGCCCGCCAAGGGGACAAGCAGGATGGAGAACAGGGCAATGAAGAACTGCAGGTGCATCCCCGAAAGGGCAAGCAGGTGGGCACAGCCGCTTTGCACACTCACCTCCTTGAGGGGAAAGGCACTGTCACTTGTCCTGCCTAAAAGGAGCATCAGAGCAAGCGAACGGCTCGCATCATCTTCTATTACCTGGAAAAACCGTCTCTCGACCAGCAAAAGGATTGTCCGCCTGAAAGCTCGCCAACGAGAGAGGGCGAGCACCTGCAGGGTATCGGCTAGGAAGAGCGACCCCTCAGGGGCAAGCTCTCCGTATAGGGTGAGACGGGTACCGCTTACCAAGACCTCATCCACTTTCACAAGGGCGCTGATCGTACCCTTGGCACTCCCCTCTGCCCCGTCCTGCGTTGCACATGAGCGCAGGCTGATGCGCAAGAGCTGCTTGCCACTTTTGCAGAGCAAGGAGTCCTCGGTGAGGGTGCCCTCTACCCTTGTGACACGGGCAGGAGTAAAGGCCATCTCCACCTGATTACCCGCTAGAGCCCACCCAAAGAGGGCGTAGCAGAAAAAAGAGACGGCTGTAATTTTGATGATGGTCTTCTTCAGGTCAGAGCCTAAGGAAAGCTCCAGGCAGTGAAGGCCAAAGCCCAATATGAGCAGGGCCATTGCCACGACCAAAGGGTAAGCGAGCAGAGAGCTCCCCTTCGCTGCTAAAAAGAAGAGCAGGGGCACACCTAGGACAGTGCCGAGACGGACCCAAAAAGAACCACGCATGCCACCTAAGGCATGACTGTGGCCCTTTTGCTTCAGCCTACCTGTTCTGCAAGGATCACGGTGAGTGCCAGCAGGGGCAGATCTATCTTCTGCTGCATGCTGAGGTGAAAGAGGCGCTGGGAGAGCCTCAGGTTCGGCTTCTGAGCCGCCCTGACCGAACGAACCCTCTGCACCATGCGCCAGAGACTCTTCTGCCTCACCTTCAGGTGAAGGAGCAAGAGGCTGAGAAACTCCTCAGCCCAAGGCCCCTTCTGCTCATCAGAGAGCAACTCAAAGCCCTTTTCTCCGACAAGACAAAGATTGTCACTGACATCCTGCATATCCAGACCCGCTATGTCCTGGAGAAACGACTCCAAGGCAAAGATGCCTTCCTGCTGCTGATAGTCCGGGCTTCCTGCCTTCGCCTTGAGCTCGTACCTCCTCTGCTGGGCACGGGAAGAACGGGTGTCACGCTTTGCCAGGACTATCCAGCAGAAGATGGTGAAGGCTGTTGAGACAAGTATCTCATCGACCATGGGGATGGGGTCCCTGATGGCAAGGGACATGAAGAAATAGATGACCATGAACACCGCTGCACAGACCAGGAGCCTGGGGATGTACTGTTTGTCCTGAATCCAGCGATCCACAGAAAAATCGATTGCCCGGTAGAGCGCAAAGGAGGCCTCATCCTTCTGGCCCTTGGTAAGCATACCGCTACTTTTGAGGACAACAGGGGTATCTGAAGTCAGCAAAGCTATCTTCTCCGGCTTCAGATACGGGCTGAGATAGAGGTTCGCCCCAACCTTTCTGAGCAGTGCATAACACGTTATCATCTATAAGGCCGCCTTAAATGTCTCAACAAGCTCTGGAAGATTTGCCTCCAGGGCCTCCCTACCACCTTGTTCCGCTTTGACAAAGAGGTAATACTTGATCTTCGGTTCGGTCCCGCTGGGACGAACCACCAGTTTTTCTCCTGAGGTGAAGTGCATGATCAGGACATCTGAGGGGGGATAGCCAGTATCCTTACCCGTGAGAAGATCCTGGGTGGAAAGGATCAGCTTGCTTCCCAGCTTGTCCCCTTCCTTGAGGGCCCTCAAGTCCGCCATGATCTTCTCCATCTTCCTCTTGCCTGCAGCACCCTCGTAGTCACGGGCAAATACCACCTCGGTACTGTATCCGTACTCCTCATAGATGGCATCAAGGCGCTGCTGGAGGGTGAGACCTTTGGTTGCGTAGTAACTCATCATCTCAACGGCAACCAAGGCAGAGCTCACAGCGTCCTTGTCCCTGACTGAGGGAACAGTAAGATAGCCATAGCTCTCCTCACAACCAAAGAGGAAGTACTCAGTCTCACTGCTCTCCAGTGCTTCGATCTCCTCAGCAATATACTTAAAGCCGGTAAGCACATCCTTGCATCGACCCCCATGGGCTTCTGCAATCTGTTTCACCAAATCGGTTGTGACCAGGCTCTTCACACACACCGGCCTCTTCCCACCCTCTGATGCCCCAGCAAGATAATCACACAAAAGGACTGCTATCTGGTTCCCGCTGAGAAGCTGGTAGGAATCCTTTTCTGGAGTAAGGGGAATTGCAATTCCGAGGCGGTCTGCATCAGGGTCGGTTCCCAACACAATGTCCGCCTTGCTCTCTTTAGCCAGGTCAAGAGCCAGTTTCATCGCCTCCGCACTCTCTGGGTTGGGCAGGCTCACAGTTGGGAAGGCGCCATCGGGCTCTTCCTGCTCCGCTACCACGACACAC
>CAYMRN010000334.1:0-2540 GCA_964392855.1 uncultured Sphaerochaeta sp. | reverse complement strand
GTTCACCGTAATGTAGGCGGTACCGATGGGGGTAGCCTTACGGTAGGTCGTCCCTCGTAGAACCGTAGAGCGCACTCGGGGCTTGGGTTCGGCGAACTGGCGGGTTTCCACCTTTGCCACTTCTGCCTCCTCCTTCTTGTCCTCTTGCTTTGCAGTCAGCACCTGGGTATCACGCGAGCCATCACGATAGGTGGTCCCGCCCTTACATCCCAGGTCATACAGCAGCTCATAGAGCTTTGCCGTCTGCTCGACAGTATACTCACGGGGAGTATTCCCTGTCTTGGATATGGAGGAGTCCACCCATCTCTGGATAGCCGCCTGCACCTTCACATGCCCTTCAGGGGCAAGGTCCATTGCAGAGACAAAGTAGTGGGGCTTCTCCTTGCCGGGGTTTTCCTTCACCCAGTCATCGTACACCTTCACCCGCTCAATGTTCGATCCCATCCGTCCTGTTCGCTCCCACTCCCAGAAGTAGTAGGGCTCAATACCTGTACTGGTATTGACCATCGTCCCGGTGGTTCCCGTAGGAGCCTGGGTGATGAGGGTAACGTTACGCAGGCCCTTGGTACGGACATCTTCCCGCACTGACTCAGGCATCTGCATCATGAAGCCACTTTGCAGGAGCTTCTCTGCATCAAAGAGGGGGAAGCTGCCCTTCTCCTTGGCAAGAGCCGCACTCTCGGCATACGCCTCAACACAGATGAATTTGAAAAGCTCATCGATGAAAGCGAGCGACTCATCGCTACCGTAGGCAAGCTCCATCTTGATGAGCATGTCGGCAAGGCCCATCGTACCAAGGCCGATACGCCTTTCAGACTGTTGCTGCTTCTTGTTCTCGTCAAAGAAATAGGGCGTATCATCGATGACATTGTCCAAGAACCTGACAGACCCACGGACAGTCCTGGCCAGATCCTTGTACTGCACCTTCTTGTCCTTCACAAACTTGCTCAGGTTAATGGAGCCGAGGTTACAGACACCCCAAGGAGGAAGCCCCTGTTCCCCACAGGGATTGGTGCACTGGATACTGCTGTAGTACCAGGAGTTGGACATCTTGTTGTAGCGGTCGATGAAGAAGACTCCAGGCTCTGCTGATGCCCAGGCACTTTCGATGATGGCATCCCATATCTCACGGGCCTTCATGCGATGGTAGACATTGACCTTATGCCCACCGGCTTTCCAGCTCTCGATATTGCCGTCCCATACTGTGTTGTATTCAGGGTCGGTGGTGTCAGGAAAGACTGTCTCCCACTCCTTGTCATGCTTGACTGCATCCATGAAAGCGTCACTGATGCCCACGCTGATGTTCGCATTGGTTATCTTGCCCATCTCACGCTTGCTGTTGATGAAATCCATAATGTCAGGATGCCAATCATTGAGGATGAGCATCAGAGCCCCTCGGCGAGAACCGCCCTGCTCGATCAGGCCGGTTACGAAACTGTAGAGCCCGCCCCAGCTTACCGAACCACTGGACCTTCCGTTCACGCCCTTCACATAGCTGTGTCGGGGCCTGAGGGAGGAGATATTCATCCCTACCCCACCACCTCGGCTCATAATCTCTGTCATCTGACCCAGGGATTCGATGATACCCCCACGGCTATCCTTTGGGGAGGGAATCACATAGCAGTTGAAATAGGTCAGGTTCTGAGTCGTACCAGCTCCAGTGAGAATCCTGCCGGCGGGGACAAACTTCCAGTCCTCCAAAAGCCAATTGAACTCTTTTTCCCACTTGGCTCTATCTCCCTCCTTCTCCTGTGAGGCAATGCCTTTTGCCACACGGGCAAGCATCTGGGCAGGATCGGTCTCCAGGGGCTTGTCAATCTCTTCACGCTTGACGTTCAGAACAACCCCATCATCCAGCTTGACGGTAATGGCTTCAGCATCTCCAAGGGAGGTAATCACCCCGATCTCCCGCTGACCTGTAGCAGCATTGCTTACAGCAACCACGATATCACCCACTTTTAGGGTCTCTTTCTTCACGTCTTTCAACGCATATCGGTCAAGGAAAATCTTACGGCCCAGGGGGCTCAATTCATTCTTAACAGCACTCATACAATCCCTCATAATATATAAACTTCATTGTGAATATCACTACGCATAACAGTGCGAAATCTATGATTTCGCAAGCTCTAACATACCATGGTATCTAAAGGATTGCAAGATGAAAACAAAATATGTGGGGGGTATCAAAGCTGCATAACGCTATATGTAGTGTTATATAGGTTTAATACCATTCTGCTACCAACACACAAAAACTGCCTGTTTTCCTATCAAAGATTGCACCATTTTCTTCCCTAGAAAACGCACAACTCCTTGTCCTTGCTACAGGAAATCTGAGAAGAAGCGTTGTATGCATCATCGTAGAAAGGAGAGTTCTTTCTCAAAATACTCTCCTTTCAAGTTGTTTTTTTCTCGGTGCCTAGCGTCGTATTAGGAGAAGTCCCATGGAGGGCATCAAGGCTAAAGCTGTGGTTTGTACAGAAAAAAAGAACCATGGGCAAAGCCATGGTATGAACAGGGAGCCCCCTTGAGGACTCCCTGTT
>CAYMRN010000333.1:0-2554 GCA_964392855.1 uncultured Sphaerochaeta sp. | reverse complement strand
ACAACGTTCAGGCGTTTTTTGCAGTCAAAGCATCCAAGCTTGGCTGTGGTGCACCCTTCATAGATTTCCGGGGCTTCTTCAGGGTTGAAGATCTGATGGTATTTGTAGACGTTGCAGATCTCAGGATGACCGGGAATGTCTGTAGTTACTCTGGCTGGATCGGTAACTGCCTTGCGGATAAGTTTCCATACCTGCTCGGGGGAATCGGAAAGATAGATGGCATTGCCCATGCTCTTGCCCATCTTTGCATTGCCATCAAGACCGCTGAGTCGTCCCACCTGGCTGAGCTTCACCTGGGGTTCTGTGATGGAGGTTCCATACAGCTTGTTGAACTTGCGTATGATCTTGCGGGAAAGCTCGATATGAGGAATCTGGTCCTCGCCAACGGGCACGAGGTCGGCATTGCAAAATGAGATATCGGCAGTCTGGCTTACCGGATACCCTAGGAAACCATAGGTAAGGTCCTCATAGCCATAGTTCTGCGCCTCTGTCTTGATGGTAGGGTTGTGCCTAAGCTGGTTTACCGTAACTATCATGGAGTAGAAAATGGTCAGTTCGGCAATGGAGCTGACCTGTGACTGCTGGACAAAGGTGACCTTGTTAGGATCAAGGCCTACCGAGAGGTTATCAATGGTAACATCGTAGATACTGCTGTTGATAAGCTTTGGGTTGTCAAAATGGGTGGTAAGGGCCTGGACATCAGCAAGAAGGATAAACTCCTCATAGGTATCCTGCAATTCGACCCGTGTTTTCAAGGAACCCACGTAGTGCCCCAAATGGAGCTTCCCCGTAGTCCTATCACCTGTCAGTATTCGTTTTTTGGTCTCCACAACCTACTCCTTGTCTCTCTTTCTTGATCTAGTCTCAGAGGTGCTTCCCTGTAGGTTGAGCACCCTCACCATCGTGTGTTGCATACAACAAGAAGGACACATGGCTGGTGGCTTTTGCTTCTCAATCGATTGCACCAATTCTATATGGGCATGACAATTCTGGCATTCATATTCATAATTTGGCATCAGTATCTCCTACTATCACAAGAGTCCGGTGAGACCTTGGTGTATCTGCTGCATCTGCTCTTCGCTCAAGGGCATCTGTACGATAGTAACAAGATCTTCTTCCAATAAAAACATCAATTTCAATTCGGCAATCTTAAAAGGAATCTTATCCTTTTTCAATCGAGCCAAATATCCGCTCCGTACCATCTGAGAGAGGGTGGAGGCAAGCTTGGCACTATCCATAGTGATATACGCATCGGCGGTGTAGTATCCGTCCACCTGATGGATAAGCATAAGCACTTCCCTAGCCTGCTGGAACACCGACTGGGGAAGATTCAGCCCAAGGTCAAAGAAAGTCTCCGGTTCAAAGGCATAGATTGCTATGGAGGCATTAGCCATCTGTAGCGCCATCTCATCGGTGATGAGCCTCTGCCGTGCCTTGTAGGAAGCATAGGCTTCTTCATACGAGCCATTGGTAAAGAGCAGCTCATCATTTTTGGGAGTATAGAGACTTAAGGGGCCTTTCTTCTGGCTGAACCAGGATAGGCCGTCCTTATTACCCTTCTGGGACAAATCCCTGGAATACATCATTCCGGTATTCAGCAAAAACCTGGAGTAATCGCCTTCAACAACTCCATATGCATCCAGGTCATCCTCTTCCAAGGGATAGGCTCCGCTTGCGGGTCTGATGGCAAGCGATACACGCTTCGCACGATTGGCAAACTCAGAGAGTTCACCAAAGGCGGAGGCGACCAAAGCAGATTCAGCTACTGCATCGACAGTAGCCACGATGGTGCCGCTTTGGACCATCCCCTGAAAGTGGAAGTAAGGTCGCTCCCTTCTTGCCAATGAAGTACAGGAGGAGAGAAATAGAACAACTATCAAGATGACTATAACGACCTTACCCTTTTTCATGCTATCACTCCTTTGTAACAGAAAGCTTCACCATATGGTCCCCACACTCAGTAGCCTCGACATTTTCCAGTGTAGCAAAGGTTATGGAGTTCGACAATGTCTCCTTTGCTATAGTGTCACCGAAGGTCTCAAAAACCTGCTGGACTGTCTCATCTCCACCATAGGTAAGCTGTATGCGGTCAGAGACCTCAAACCCACTATCCTTGCGGAGATTCTGGACACTACGTACGATATCACGTGCGATCCCCTCATGCAGGAGCTCTTCAGTCACCTTGGTATCGAAGCCTACGGTCAGAGTTCCCTCATTGAGCACTTTCACCCCTTCCTTCTCGGTGCGCTGGACGATGATGTACTCATCAGAAATCTCAATCTCACCTTCACCATACTGCAGGGTGACACTTTTCCCATCCAGGATGGAGGCAATCTGCTCTCCGGTAAAAAGCTCTATCTGAGAGGCGACACCCTTCATATGCTTGCCAAGCCTTGCACCCAGAGCCTTGAAGTTTGCCTTTGCACTGTAGCTGACCAGAGCACTCTCATCCTCCTGGATAAGCACCTCTTTCACATTCAGCTCCTCGGCGATGATGTCCTGCATTGCAGAGAGCACCTCCCGCTCCTCCTTTGTCCTATCGACAAGGAAAACG
>CAYMRN010000332.1:0-2566 GCA_964392855.1 uncultured Sphaerochaeta sp. | reverse complement strand
ATAAGCATATGCAAAAGCATTGGGTGCATATGTGTTGTTGGTTGTGCTCATTTCCTTCCATTTTTTTGTAGTTAAATTTAGGTGATACAGTTTGCCATCGGTGGAAAGAACATAAATGGTATTAGAATCATGATACATAAAATTAGCAATCTGAACATCTTCAGTACCAAGTGATCTTGAAGAGGGGCCAGAAGGTTCAACAAGATAGTGAATTCGATCACTATCTTTTACAAAAGAGATGATCATAGGGGCTGTTGCCTCTTGTTCCTTTGATGTTTGTTGAATGACTCTCTCTATGTCATACTGAATATCCGGCATTGTAAATGTAGCAACTGATATAAAGGTTGTTCCATTATACTGTAACAAATCAAAAACCTTTTCGCCTGCTCCGTCTTTTCCTCTAACCAAGACAGTAGAGTTTGCATAGAGACCTTTAATTGATAGTTCTGAAGCGATGGAAGGTGTACTCACTGTTATTGTTCCCGGATTTGCACTGAGTGCAGTGGTATCGACAAACTTGACGCTACCACTATCCAGTTCTGCCAGATCATTTGTAATATAGAACACTCTGCTGTCTACGTTTGACAAAGCAGCAGCCTGGATAAGTTTAGTCTTTACACTTGTAGCTACACGAGTAGGAGAATTGGAAGTAGAAGGGCTTTTTATACGTTCAACTCCTTGAGCTGTGCGGAAGTAGAGGTCGGTGCCCTTAATACCCAACAGCTGTTTATATCGTATTCCCAGAGGTTCCTTTGACTGTGCTATCTCTCTGAATATCCCACTAGTACCATCTAGGTTGCAGGAAGTAAAAGCTAGTATCAAAAGTAGTATTGAAAGCAGTAATGCTTGAGTTTTCTTCATGAGATTCTCCTATTGACGGTATGTGACTGAGAGCGTGATGGGGATGAAGCCTGCAAGGGCGTTATCAGCTTTCAAGGCTTGTTCATAGTTTAGCTCAGGGATGAGCCATAACCCTGTTGAGATGCCAAAGCCCCAATTCTCTCCTGGATACCAGATAGCGCTTATTTCCAGGTTTGTGTACAGGGTCATAAGCGAGCCTGTCTTGTACTTGATGTATGCTCCACCTAGCCCTACTGAAAGGGGAAGGTCAAAGGATCCTTGAAGAGGGTAGTAGGAATACTTGGCAAAGAAGGGTACTGCCGAAAAAAACTCATTCTCTGCTGAGAAATTGAAGTTATACCCGATCTCACCCCCGATGGATGTCTTGGATGAGTTGAACATCTGGAAGCTGATGGAGCCATAGCCTCCCATCTTCATTCCTGTGTTACCCTCACCTGGACCAGCAACTGTGGTGTTGTCCTTGAAGAAATGGATAAATGTAGGGACATTGGTGCCTACCCTGAAGGAGAACTGTTGGCTTCCAACATCATAGAAATCAGCTGAATACAGCGCGAAGGGAAGTAAAAGGGCTAGCAGACATAGCAGCGAAAACTTTTTCATGGGTACCTCTTATTACTTGTAAGAACAAAATGTTGTATTGCCCGTTACATATATTCAATCATACGAAAAATAGACAGAATTGAAAACCTACTAGCCAGTATAGTGAGGAGCAAGAAGAAAGGCAAATCATTGAAGCCCTTAGGGGACAATCAATGCTACCTTACTCTTGCGTTTGTTGCCATTACCCCGCATTTTACGGTATCCTAACAGTAAGGAAGGATCAGGTATGCAAGTGATGTCAGGAAAAGAGGTCTCTCAAGCAGTATATGCAGATGTACAAGCCAGGTCTGATTCCTTTGTGCAGTCCTATGGATATGCCCCAACGCTTGCAGTTGTCCTAGTGGGAAATGATCCGGCAAGCCAAAGCTATGTGAATAGCAAGAAAAAGGCCTGCATCTCCTTGGGCTTCGGACACCAGGACTATCTTTTGGATACCAAAACCACACAAGAGGAGCTTCTTAGCCTGGTCCGGGGTCTTAACGCTGACCCTGCAGTGCATGGGATCCTGGTACAGCTACCTCTACCTCCTCACATGGATGCTGATGAGATCATCGAAACCATTGATCAACACAAGGATGTAGATGGCTTTCATCCTATGAGTATGGGCAAACTTCTTATCGGGCTTCCCACCTTTGTCAGTTGCACCCCTCTAGGTGTCCTTGCGATGCTCGATCACTACAAGATTGAGACTGCTGGAAAGCACGTGGTCATCGTGGGGCGAAGCAATATTGTTGGAAAGCCCCTTGCCGCCCTTCTTATGCAGAAGGGACGTGATGCCACAGTGACTGTCTGTCACTCCCGCACCACTGACCTCAGTTCCCTCACCTCACGTGCAGATATCCTTGTATCAGCCATAGGAAAGCCACAGTTTATCCAGAGTTCCATGGTCAAGGAAGGTGCTGTGGTGATCGATGTTGGCATCAACCGCATTGAGGATCCCACAACCAAGCGAGGCTATCGCTTGGTTGGGGATGTTGATTATGATACAGTCTCCCCTCGATGTTCCTTCATTTCCCCTGTCCCTGGTGGGGTGGGGGTAATGACCATTGCAATGCTTATGAAAAATACTTTGCAGGCAGCAGAGCTGCTTGCTGACAAGGATACC
>CAYMRN010000331.1:0-2589 GCA_964392855.1 uncultured Sphaerochaeta sp. | reverse complement strand
GGCACAGGACTAGATCGTAAAGCCCTTTGATCCTGAGGAGCTGGTCATCAGGCTGAAGAAGCTGGTGGATGCCCAGACCTTACGCAATCTGGGGGAGAGCGAGACGCGCAATACCAGTGTCGATGACAAGCAGCTGTTTATAGGGGAGAGCCCCTCCATCAAGAAGATAAAGGACCTCGTCGCCAGGATTGCCGATACCAACTCCACCGTCCTCATAACAGGGGAGAGTGGTACGGGCAAGGAGGTGGTCGCTCGCGACATCCATGCCCTCTCCCAGGTCAAGGAGGGACCCTTTGTTGCGATCAACATCGGAGGGGTTCCGGAAAACCTCCTGGAGAGTGAGCTCTTCGGCTATGAGAAGGGGGCCTTTACCGGGGCTGCTGCTCGCAAGACCGGCATGTTTGAACTGGCCAGCGGAGGGACCCTCTTCTTGGATGAGATCGGGGATATGCCCCTTTCGTTGCAGGTAAAGATCCTCAGGGTACTGCAGGACAGGCGTATCACCCGGCTGGGGGGAACTGACCCCATGCCCATCAATGCCCGCATCATTGCTGCAACAAACAAGGATGTCGAGCATCTGGTCCGTGAAGGGAAGTTCCGTGAAGATCTTTTTTACCGCCTGAATGTCGTACGCATCAACATCCCCCCGCTTCGGGAACGTAGGGAGGATATCCCCCTGCTTGCAGCTGGAATCCTCAAGCGTCTCAACCGCCAGATGGGCAATAAGATAAGCGGCTTCACCACCGATGCCCTCTCCATGCTTTGTAACCATGACTTCTTTGGCAATGTGCGTGAACTGGAGAATATTCTGGAAAGGGCTGTCATCTTCGCCAACTCGGATGAGATACATGTGGAGGACCTCGACCTTCGGGGTTCAGTCTCCATGCGCACCCATGAGAAGGAAGAGGCCAAGATAGATGAATCTGAAGGCAAAAGCCTCAAGGATGTGGAGATGGATACCATCATACGGGCCTTGCACCGCTGGGAGGGGAACCGAACCCGGGCAGCAAAAGAGCTGGGCATCAGCCGCAGGACCCTCATCAACAAGATAGCAGAGAATAATCTCGACCTGTAACATCATATACTAGTAGGAGGGCCACACTATGGCTACCATTCCCCGTTGGGATCTGTCCCCCATCTACCCCTCATTGGACAGTGAGCAGTTTGCACACGACCTTAGGGAGGTCGTTTCCCTCTCCGACCAACTTGAGACAAAACTTGCATCACCCTCGCCCGATATCGCTGAGGCTGTATATTCGTATGAGCTCATCCTTGACTATCTGGAGAATCTCTTTGCCTACAGCTCCTGCCTGCTCACCACTGATACGGCTAACCCAGCCTTCCTGAAGGTGGTGAACCAGGTGGAGGAAGAGGCACTGGTGGTACAGCGCCTGGAGGTGCTGTTTCTCAACTTCCTCAAAGAGCATGAAAAGGAAGTTTCCCGCCTCACCCGAGATGGCGAGGCTCTCGCCCCATACCGGTATGTCCTAGGCGAACTGCTTGAAGAGCAGAAGCACCTGATGAGCCCTGAACTGGAGAACCTTGCCTCGGACCTTGCCCGTTCAGGCACCGATGCCTTCTCCCGCTTGCAAGAGGCGATAAGTTCCACTGCTACAGGTGAGGACGGAGCAACTGTTGTAGAGCTGCGCAACAGGGCCTTCCAGCAGGATAGGGCGGTACGAAAAGATGCTTTTGAGAAAGAGCTTGCGGTTTGGAAGACCCATGAGGTTGCCTTTGCCGCCTCCCTCAACGGGGTAAAGGGAACGACCATCACCTTGGATACGGCACGCCGGTATGAGAATCCTTTACAGAGGTCCTTGCAGCAATCACGGATAGAACCTGAGGTGCTTTCCGCCCTTATCACCACACTGGAGAAGAATCTTCCCATGTTCAGAGGGTACCTCAAGGCGAAGGCCAAGGCCCTCGGCCTTGAGGTTTGTGCTTTCTATGACCTCTTTGCCCCAGTAGGCAAAGGGGGGAAAACCTATACCTTTGCTGAAGCTCAGGCCTGTATCATCAAGCAGTTCTCCCTCTTCAGTGAAGATATGGGCCGTTTTGCTGAAAAAGCCTTCAAGAGCAACTGGATCGACGCCGAGCCTAGGAAGGGTAAGGTAGGAGGAGCCTACGACACCTCCTTCCCCTTGGCCCAGCAGAGCAGGATCCTCTCTAATTTCGACGGCTCTTTCAACAGCTTGTCGACCCTGGCCCATGAGCTGGGGCACGCCTACCATGACAGTGTGGTGCTGCCCAAGAGCAACCTTTTGAGAAGTTATCCCATGACCCTCGCTGAGAGTGCCTCCATCTTCAGTGAGCATGTAGTCTTCCAGGGTGCCATCAGCAGCTGTAGCGCTAGCGAACGCTTTACCCTCATAGAACATTTCCTGCAGGATGCCACGCAGGTCTGCGTGGATATCCTCAGCAGGTTCTACTTTGAGAGCGACCTGTTTGCAAGGCGTAAGGAAGGGGAGCTTGTCGCTGATGAACTCTGCTCCCTTATGGTTGATGCCCAGAAGCGCAGCTACGGGTCTGCCCTCTCTGTCTACCACCCATACATGTGGGCTGTGAAGGGGCACTACTACAGCAGTGACC
>CAYMRN010000330.1:0-2591 GCA_964392855.1 uncultured Sphaerochaeta sp. | reverse complement strand
GGTGATCGGCAGTCACGACAACCGGATGCGCATCCATCTGCATACTGATGACCCAGCCTTGATGTTTGAGCGCCTGGCCCTCCATAGCCAGATTGAAGAGCAGAAAGTCGATGACATGTTCATGCAGCAATCCGCTGCCCATGACCGGCTCTCCGACACAGTAATCGTCACTGACTCCTCTGCAGACATTCCCCAGGATGTTGTCGACGCTTTGCGTATCTACAGGATTCCGCAGATAGTGCAGGTGGGGGAGACCTCTTTCTTTGACCGGATAACCATTACCTCCCCCTTGCTTTTGGGCATCATGGATGCTTCTCAGCAGAAAGTATCCTCCTCCATGCCCTCAGTGGGTGAGATCCAGCGGCATTTCGAATTCCTTACCCAGCACTACAAGCATGTGGTGGTCCTCTCCGTCGCCGCCAAGTTGAGTGGAACCTTCCGTACCTACCAACTTGCCGCGAAACCCCTTCAGGATAAGGGGGAGAAGATATCCATCATCGATACCAGGCTCAACGCCTCAGCCCAGGCTCTTGTGGTGATGGAAGCTGCCCGCCAAGCTGCAGAAGGCCTTGAGGGTGAGACCCTGCTCAGCTCTATCCGAGACACCGCCAACCGTACCACCATCATGGTGTCGGTGCAGTCCCTGGAGATGATGGTCCGCGGAGGAAGGATACCCAAGCGCTTGGGTGCCATGATCTTGAAGATGAACTTCAAGCCCATGGTTGGCCTTACCAAAGAGGGGGGTGGAAAAATCCTTGGGGTACGTTTCTCCAGGGCAGGAAGCATAACAGCTTTGGTCAAGCACTTCATGCGTGTCCATAAGAAAGAGGGTATCCAATCGTATGGCATGTCCTACATTGGGGGTTCAGAGCTTGCCTTCTCTGTTGCTGAGATCGTAGAGAAAAAGACCGGCCTGAAGCCTCTCTTTGTGGAACAGGCCTCCCCGGTCATTGCCCTGCATGCAGGCAAGGGCTCCATCTCCCTTTCGTTTGTGAAAAAGGGAAGCAGTTACGATATCCCATAGGCAAGGGCAAGCAAGCACTGGGAATGGGATGCTTGTAGAAACAAGAGACCGCCCGGTCCTGTTTTACAGGCAGACTCGGTGTGCCTCCCCGCCTAATATGATTTCCTATAGGTAAAAAACAAGGAACAGCCTTTGAAACGCTGTTCCTTGTGTATACGTACGGCTAGCAAAAATATGCTGGTCTAATACCGAAGAACCGCCGCAACATCTGTCTTGCCAGGTATGTCTTCAGGTGATACTGCAAAGACCGCACCACCTTTGGCCATCGTCTGGATGGCAATGAAATCAAGAAGGTCCTCGTCCCCGCTTTGTTGTGTTTCACTTATGCGGACCTCGCCCTTTTCAGGGTCGAACGTACCCCACACCTGCACGCCATGGGCGACAAAGAGCGTATCTATCCGCCCATGCTGTGCTGCAAGAACCGCTTCAGTGATATCGGCGGTAGTACGACCGGTGCCGGCTAGTTGTCGATACTGCTCCATCCCCGCTTCTCTTTCCTTGGCAAAGAATGGTTTGACGATAGCCCAAGCCTTCGGATGAAGGTCTTTGCCCTTCATGGTATCAGGGTTGCCCGCGATCCCTTCTTCAACAAGATGAGGGTATGTATTTACCTCCTTGTAGAGGGGAAAGAGGGTGTCCACTCCAGCTAGCACAAGAGGGGAGCGGGTGTCGGCAAGGAGGCTTGCCACCTCTTTGTCAATCGTGCGAAACCATTTCTGGAGTCGTTGCTTGATATTGGACCCTGTGGCGTGTGCATGGGTCCCTCCTGCCTGTCCTACTGATCCTGAAGATCCCATAGTCTGGAATTGGAATTTCTGCTTGGGCCAATCTTCTGGGAAGGATTCTGCAAGTGTTTCAGGGGTGTCTGCCAGATCAATTTCATCCACCGTATGCTGGGTCCCCTCAAACAGGCGGATCTGGTTCTGGCTGATGGCAAGGATATGGAAGACACCATCGCTGTTAAGGATAGGCAGCAACGGCTTTATGTGAAAGCGGTCGGCGACAAATACCATCTCCTTGAACGAATGCGGAAGCCTGTACAGATGAAACATGTCAAGGGTAAAGAATACCGCCAGGCCATCACTCTGATGCTGCCAGAAATTGGTTCCCTCAAGCAGGCTTCGGGGTGCTTTGAGCATCTCGTCCACCTTGGAAGCACGAAGGCCCTTGTCCAGCAAACGCACCTCTACCTCGGCCAGCAAGTTCTTGAAGCGAATAGGTCCCTGCTCGGTCTCTCGCCCGGCACGATACGTAGGCATGAAAAGGGAAATACAAAACTCAGAACGTGTTTCTAGAATTTTCTGCAAGTTTTCAGTAGTGATCATATCCATATGATAGTTCTCCTTTAAAATGGGTAAATGACTCCATAAAACTCGAGCAAATCAAATTCCAACTCTCTATTTAGGAATAACTTATAACCCTATTGTAAACATGAGGTGAAGCTTGATTGCCTATACCAAACATACTAATAAAATGACTAAAAGTACAGGAGACTGTTTTGTAGGGGTGGCTTGGCCTTGTATGGGAAATAGGCAGGGTCGGTGATATCCAAAAGAATATCCCTGTG
>CAYMRN010000329.1:0-2592 GCA_964392855.1 uncultured Sphaerochaeta sp. | reverse complement strand
CCAAGACGACAAGGCCTATAACCTTGGGGTCATCGAAGAGTTCGTACGAGAGGCAGCTCTGGAGCAAGTCGACCTGATCGTCTTCCCTGAGATGTGCATTACCGGCTACTGGCATGTGAGAAATCTTTCTGGGACTCAGGTTCGTTCCTTGGCAGAACCGGTCCCAGATGGCCCCTCCACCCAAACCCTCCTTGCTCTGGCCAAGCGGTACAAGATGACCATCGGATCTGGGCTCATTGAGGAGTCTGTCGAGGGGGACCTCTACAACACCTATGTCGTTGCCATGAGCGATGGCACCTATGCCAAACATCGCAAGCTACACTGCTTTATCTCAGCCCACATGAAAAGCGGAGACTCCTACACGGTCTTTGATACGCCCCAAGGGGTTCGATTGGGCATCCTGATCTGCTACGACAACAACATCATCGAGAACGCCCGCATCACAGCCCTGATGGGAGCCGAGGTGCTGCTTGCGCCCCACCAGACTGGTGGGTGCAACTCAGCAAGCCCTAGGGCGATGGGGCGCATCGATACCCGCCTCTGGGATGAGAGGGATTTCTACCAAGCTGAGCTTGAACAGGAGTTCCGAGGACCCAAAGGGCGAGGTTGGCTGATGAGGTGGCTACCCTCACGAGCCCATGATAACGGCATGTTTTTGATCTTCAGCAATGGGGTGGGAAAAGACGATGATGAGGTACGCACCGGAGGGGCCATGATCCTGGACCCCTATGGGGAGATCCTCAGCGAGTCAGGAAAGACAGCTGATGACATGGTCATCGCCTCCCTTGACGCATCTGTTTTGCCCTTCTCAAGCGGACAGCGGTGGATGAAGAGCCGCAGACCTGAACTCTATGGTCCCCTTGCCCGAAAGACGGGAAAGGAAGAGGATACCAGGACGGTGAGATTCACCTACCAGCAGGAGAAAAAGAGCTGATGCCAATCTCCCCCTTCAGGACAAGTTGCCGAACTGGGGGCTCGTATCTCTTGAACAGAACAGGCAATTAACCTATGGTATTGCTATGAAAGAGTGTAAAGATCACAAATTTGATGCCACGGGCTTTCTTCCCTCGTTCTTGGGAACCTTTGAGAGAGTAAAAGGCAACGCCAATTTTTATGGCATGAAGCAACTTCCTCAAATGCTGGAGCTTGGGGAGATCGCAAATGAATATATAGAGCTGATGTTTCCCGGACGCTGCGGACGCGAGCGGGTGGGACTCAGTTTGCAAGAGATACTGCTGGACCAGCTGAACAAGGTCTCCTCCGCCCTGATGAACCAGGTCTTCCTTGCCCTGAGATATGAGCATCCGAATGAGGATGAGGAGAAGCTCAGGGAAAGGAGCGAGCACATCATCAAAAGCATCTGTGCCCTGCTTCCCCAGATCCGCCTCAAGCTGAAACTCGATGCCAAGGCGGGCTTTGAAGGGGACCCTGCAGCTCGCAATGTGCGCGAGGTAATCCTCTCCTACCCCTATATGAAGACCTTGGTCATCCACAGGATAGCCCATGAACTGTTTAGGATGGAGGTGCCTCTCATCCCACGCATGCTCAATGAGTATGCCCATAAGGAGACAGGGATCGACATCCATCCGGGGGCCACCATAGGACAGTCCTTCTTCATCGATCACGGAACAGGTGTGGTTATCGGAGAGACAGCGGTTATCGGGGACAATGTGAAGATCTACCAGGGTGTCACCCTGGGAGCTCTGAGCTTCCCCAAGGATGCCTGCGGTGAGCTGATCAGGGGAGCAAGAAGACACCCCACCATCGAGGACAATGTGACGATCTACTCAAACGCCACCATCCTGGGAGATATCACCATAGGCAAGAACGCAATCATCGGGTCCAACGTCTGGATCAAGGAAGACGTGGGGGAAAACACCATGGCAATGATCCAGGAGCCCAAGCTCACCTTCAGGGACCTGAACGGGAGAAAGGGCTAGAGCTAGCTGGTGCTGCCCTTCTGGTGCTGCTCATTGAGCAGCGACAGGAGGCAGTAGTCCTCCCACCTCTGCCCAACGAACAGGTAGTCGCGCTTCACCCCTTCCTGGACAAACCCAAGTGAGGAGGCAAACTCCAAGCTTGGGTGATTCTTTAGCATAATGGTTGCCTCAAGCCTATGAAGCTTGAGTTGCTCAAAAGCATACTTCACCACAGCCTTTACCGCCTCACTGCCAATGCCCTGCCTCTGCCAGATGTGGGCAGTGCTGTAGCTCAGTTTTGCACTATAGGAAGCACCATAGGTTATCTCGCTCAAATATACCTGGGCGATGATGGCAGACCCTCCCTTTCTGGAAAATACCAGAGGCAGCTTGCGTCTCTGCTCATAGAGGGCTTCCTGCTTGTCACAAATATGCTGGAAGTTGCCCAAGGTATAGTAGCTGTCGTTGCGTTGCGGTGCGAAGAGGGAAAACCACTGACGGTTCTCCCTCTCGTAAGCCAACAGCTGTTTGGCTGAGCCTGACCCTACGACGAAGGCGTTGAGCCTCTCGGTTTCAAACAGCTTAAGCATGGCAGATGACTACAGGCTTGCTGGTTTTTCCATCAATCTGGGCAAAATGCCCCTTCACCAACAACCCCTCGCGTGCAAACAGG
>CAYMRN010000328.1:0-2609 GCA_964392855.1 uncultured Sphaerochaeta sp. | reverse complement strand
TTGCAGCTGGTAGTGGGACTTGCAGCAGTATATGCACTGCTTTCCAAAACTCAAGCGTTCAAAAAACAGCAGATGAGTAGGTGACCAGTAATCAAACGAAGGTTTTTGGCTGAAGATCACTACCAAAAACCTCCCCATACAAAGAAACAAGCACCCATCGCTCAGACTTTATTATCCTGGAACCAACGTGTTCCCTGGTGCCCTTTCTACTGGTATACTACAAATCATCATGAATAGAATTATTGTGATGGGAGGAGGCATAGCGATGGATTTCTTGCAAAACATGGGAATTGGCATATATTTCCTCATTTTCTTTGGTAAAATTCTAGAGGTGACAGTGTCCACGGTACGTATGGTGCTCATCAATCGTGGGGAGCGGGTGAAAGGCACTATTCTTGCTTTTTTTGATATCTCATTGTGGCTTGTCATCACAGGGACTGTGTTGCAAGGGTTCCAGGAGGATCCCTTACGGATGCTGGTATTTGCAGTGGCCTTTTCAGTCGGCAACTACATGGGATCTTGGATGGAAGACAAGTTGGCATTCGGATTGAGTTCAATCCAAGTCATTGTGCCAGAATCAGAGGAGAGCAAGAAACTCGCCTCTACCTTACGTGATGAAGGTTTTGGCGTGACGGTAATGAAAGGTTCCGGACGTAGTGGAGAAAGGGATGTCCTGTTGTTATTTCTCAAGCGGAAGCAAATTGCCCAAGCCAAAACCATTATAGATGAAAACTATGCGGGAGCGGTTATCGTAGTCAATGACTCACGAGCCATACGAGGTGGGTATAGTTCCGTAAAACTGCATTAGTGAAAGACTATGGGGAGCCTGCAGGGTGAGGCGTACAGATATACCACGCGGCCCTTACATCAACATTGACCACTTTCACCTCTGAGAAGCAGGATCGCAACTCAGAGACACACCCTCTCATCTCTTTCTCTGCACTCTTGATAAAACGGAAGTAATCCCCACCTTCGGCCCACTCGACAAAGGATGTCAAAGCCGACCTCTTCTGGTTGTAGTCATAGATCACGACGAATTCTCTAGTCACTCTACCCATCTCCTTGTAGAGGCGCTTGCGCTCATCAGGCAAGAGGCCATGGGCAACGTAGGAGGCAATGGAGATGTCAAATGAGTTGTCTGCAAAGGGGAGCCCATCAAGGACATTAGCCTGGAGAAGGCGAATATCCTGGCCCCTTGTCTTGCGCTTTGCAATAGAGAGCATCTTCTCTGCAGGTTCGATGCCGGTCACCTCAAGGCCCTTTTCCTCGAGGACCGAGCAGAGCGCCCCGGTTCCGCACCCTACATCCAGGATTGTCCTGAAGCTTGGGAGGTTGAGCTTTGGCCCTACCCGACCGAGCACTTCTCTGAACTTCCTTTTCTGTCTTGAGAAGAACAGGCCATAGATCGGGGCTATGGTGTTGAATAGGAGGTGATGTTCCTTATCCGTCTTCTTGCTATTCTTTTTGCTCAGGGAGGGCCTCCTCATCGGTTTGTCCTTCCATGCTAAACCACCAAACCTCCCTAGTATAGGAGGGAGGCTCTCCTATTTCTGCTAGTGCACCAACACACTTCATGTAAAAAGCTTGTTGGTAATACTTCAAGAACCTGAAGGACAGAGTTCTGGTGTCTAGATGCAGAAGGAGGGCCCTCGCAAGCGAAGGCCCTCCTAAACTTAATCTAATCTAATGCAATCTAACGTTTGCCACACTCTCATGTTTCTCAGCTAGTCAGACACCATCGTGTCCTTACGCTTAGAGAACGCGGAAAGCGTCACGACCAGCGTACTTGGCGGTATCACCGAGGTAGTCCTCGATGCGCATCAGCTGGTTGTACTTGGACATGCGGTCAGAGCGGCTCATGCTGCCGGTCTTGATCTGCCCGGTCTCAAGGGCAACTACGAGGTCAGCGATGAAGTTGTCCTCAGTCTCACCTGAGCGGTGGGAAACAATTGCGGTATAGCCGTTGCGCTTTGCAAGGTCGATAGCCTCGAAGGTCTCGGTAAGGGTACCGATCTGGTTAACCTTGATGAGAATGGAGTTTGCAACTTTCTTCTCAAGACCCATCTTCAGGCGGTCGACGTTGGTGACAAAGAGATCATCACCTACAAGCTGTACCCTGTCGCCAATGCGATCGGTGAGCATCTTCCAACCTTCCCAGTCATCCTCATCCATACCATCTTCAATGGAGATGATGGGATAACGATCGCACCAGTCTTCCCACATGTCTACCATCTGAGCGCTTGTCAGCTTCTCTCCGGTGGTCCACTTGAGGGTGTAGGTCTTGGTCTTTGCGTCGTAGATCTCAGAGACTGCAGGGTCTAAGGCGATCATGAAATCACCATCACGACCGGTGGTATATCCAGCGTTCTTGATAGCTTCCATGATGACCTCAAGGGCCTCTTCATTTGACTGAAGGTCGGGAGCAAACCCGCCTTCGTCACCGACGTTGGTGTTGTATTTTCTATCTGTGAGAACTGCCTTCAGGTGATGGAATACCTCTGTGGTCCAACGTAGTCCCTCGTGAAGGGAAGACGCGCCAATTGGCATTACCATAAACTCCTGGAAGTCAACCTTGTTGTCACTGTGGGCTCCGCCGTTGAGGATGTTGG
>CAYMRN010000327.1:0-2609 GCA_964392855.1 uncultured Sphaerochaeta sp. | reverse complement strand
TCGTCTGCAGCAAAGAATCAATCCTCAATGAAGTCATATATTCAATGGATTTTACGAGTCAGAGAAGCTCTCTCTCGGTCACTTCAAACGTCTTCTTAGAGACCAATAATGATCGCCTTATCATCAGGGCAACTGACCAGAAGGTTGGTTTCAGTACAGAGATAGCAGTACATACCCTGGAGAGTGGAAAAACCATGGTCTACTGGGATAAGTTCTTGAACATCCTTCGCTCCCTTCCTGAAGGCAATATTGAGTTCTCTTCACAAAATGGAGTCTTTGCCATCAAGCCAGAAGGGCAGAGCATTGACTTCAAGCTCAGGACCATCAACGCAGATGAGTTTCCTGCAATGGAGAGCATAGGGGACAACACCTACTTCACCATCGGACAGAAAAGCTTCAACGACATGGCAAACCAGACGATATTTGCCATCAGCGAAGATGAGACACGGTATTTCCTCTGCGGTCTCTTCCTTGAAAGGACTCCAACAGGCATGACCATGGTGGGAACTGATGGAAGGAGGCTCTCCATTGTTGAGAGAAAATTTGATGAGGAAATTCCTGCCTTCCTTCCTGTCATCATACCCCCAAAGTTTTTCGCAGTATTGAAAAAACTCTCCACTGATGAAGGCACGCTCAAACTGTGCATCACAGAAAACATCATCTTTGCCCAGATTGCAGAGAGACTTTTCTACTCGACCCTCATAAAAGGCCAGTATCCAAACTATCGAAGGGTCATACCCGAAAGCCAGAGCTACAGCGCCACTATGAGAATTCAAGATATGCTCGATGCCTTGCGCCGTGTTTCCTTGCTTGTGGAAAACAAGGCTAGGCGCATCTACCTCGATATCAGTGAAGCGGGTATTCTGCTTACCAGTGATGAGAACGAGGTCGGGGAGGCAAAGGAGATTATCCCGTGCAAGTATGAGGGACCTGAAAACAAGGTATCGCTGAACTTCACCTACCTGATGAATCCCCTACGAGTGATGGAGGGGGAGTTCTTTTCCATAAACTTCACAGAACCTACCAAGGCGATGACCATCAAAGCGGAGAGTGAGCGTGACTATTACCACATCATCATGCCCATGCAACTCAATGCCTGATGCTATTTACTGAAATTAGGGCAGCAAACTTCAGAAACCTCACCGGCGATGCAGTACCGGTCGCCAATCGTCAGGTACTGCTCGTTGGTGCGAACGGACAGGGGAAAACCAATTTCCTGGAAGCTATCTACACCCTTTGCTACGGATCATCGTTTCGCTCCTCGCAGCTGCGTGAACTGGTGAGCCATGGGGAGAAATCCTTTAAGTTGAGTGGCAAGTACCTGGGAGAGGACAACCTTTCCCATACGCTGGTCCTTGAATACCAGGACTCCAAAAGACGGGTTTTTCTGGATGGGCGGGAGATACAGGACCGTAAGGAGTTGATATACAACATCCCCTGCATTGTCTTCAGCCATGATGACATTGCCTTTGTCCGTGGGGAGCCAGAGCAGAGACGAAGGTTCTTCGATCAGACGATGAGTATGTACGACCCGCTTTTCTTTGATGATATGCGACGCTACCGTCTTCTTTTGAGACAGAGGAACCTTGCGATAAAGGAGGGGCGGCACTCATTGTTGCCCGTATATGACCTGCAGTTGGCAAAATATGGGCTTGCAATCCAAAAAGAGCGGGATAAGGCTGTACGGGAGTTCGGATTGATATTTCCTGATATGTATAGGAATGTCTCATCTTCTGATCTGAACATTGCAATCCTCTATCAGCCATCCTGGTCTGGGTGCTCCACAGAAGAGGAGATAGTCGAATACCTGGCAGAGACAAGGCAGAGGGACCTCAACATGATGACCACCACCAGTGGTATCCACCGTGACCGCTTTACCATTGTCCAGGACGGTGGAACCTTCTCCCAGATAGGATCAACTGGGCAGCTCAGGCTTGCCTCACTTGTGTTGCGCACCGCGCAGATGGCCTTCTTTCACAAGAAAACAGGGAAGAAACCCCTTATTCTGGTTGATGATGTGCTGCTTGAACTCGATCTTCCCAAACGGGAGAAATTTCTTTCGCTCATGGAAGGGTACAGCCAGGCGTTTTTCACGTTTCTCCCTGAGGAGCACTATTTCGCTTCCCTAGCAAGTGAGGATGCTTTGGTCTATGATGTGAGAGAAGGGAGCTTTTTAGGCCATGAAGGATAAGAAAAACCGTATTTGCAAGGATGGCGAACCGATAGAAGGCAGGAAAGTGCTGGATATGGTGTTGCATAGGCTTGATATACGTCCAGATAACCCTAAAGCTGCGATCGGAATGAATTGGCAGGACATAATTGGTACGAGACTCTATCCACATGTTAAAATAATTGATATAAAGGGAAGTACGCTGGTGCTTAAAGCGGACCACCCTTCTTGGGCACAGATAACCATGATGCAGCAGAAGAGGATACTTGCTTCCATCCAGAGGAAATACCCTTCCCTGGGAGTAAAGTCGCTTCAGATCGTCAGCTCTTAGTTACTTGACCTAAAGAAACTTGCTCTATATACTGCACCACTCGGGGGAGTGTACCTCCCTTTTACTATGAATACTATCCGCGTAAAGCGATGAAAAATTGGAGAACAT
>CAYMRN010000326.1:0-2615 GCA_964392855.1 uncultured Sphaerochaeta sp. | reverse complement strand
ATCTGAGGATGCTCGCTTCCCTAGATGAACGAGACCCCGAATGGATGGGTAAGAGCGACCAAAGCCGAGAACGTTACAGAAATATGGACAAGCATGAACAAGAAGAGTATTGAAGACCTGGGATTTCTCTCTGTCCTACAGAGAATACAAGACTGTGCCCTCAGTAAAGAAGGCTATGCAAGGCTTGCTACACTAGGGTTTCTTACCGATACACCTGCCCTGATAGAACGCCAAAAGAAGGTGGCTGCCTTCTATCATCTGCTGGGGCTCCCCGACAAAGGTATGCCTGCACCCTTTCCCGACCTCACTGAGGTCCTACCTGTCTTGGAAAACCCCCTGCTTCTTCTTGACGGACAGGCTTTGGTGGCCATAGCCCGCTATATAGAGAGTGCTGAGATCTTCTTGGAGTATTGCAACCGGAGTACCTCCGGACCGCTTGAGTGCATCCATGCCCTGCTTGGCGTATCTATTGATAAGGAGCTTGTAGCGCTGAAGGACAGCATCCATGCAATCCTAGACGAGGGTGGCGAGGTCAAGGAGAGCCACCCTGCGATCAGGGCACTGAAAAAACAGGTGGAGCAGGCAAAAGGCGAACGCACGAGATTTTGCAACGACTATATGAGGGCCAAGTTCTCAGCAATGCAGAGCGAGCTGAGCGTCTATCGTGACGGAAGGGTGGTCCTTCCTGTACGCAATGACCGTCGCAGCGAAGTTGAGGGGTTCATCAGCAGCGCATCAGCATCAGGGAATACCGTCTTCATGGAGCCCTTCCGTCTGGTGGAGATGAACAACTCGGTGGTGATGGCTGAGAACCAGATATTGGTTGAGATAGCCAAGCTGCTCGCCCTCCTTGATGCCAAGGTGCGCTCTTGCAAAAGTGAGCTGCTCTCCCTCCTTGAGATGGTAGGCTCTGCCGATGCTCTTTTTGCCCTGGCCCGTTACAGCTTTGATACTGAGGCCACTGAGGTCAACTTGCATAGTGGTTCTGTCATGTTGCTTGATGCCCGTCACCCCCTGCTGGGGAGCAAGGCTGTTCCCATTACCGTCAGACTCGATCAGGACGTGCAGGCAGTTGTCATCTCAGGCCCCAATGCCGGGGGAAAGACCGTCACGATAAAGACGGTGGGCCTTATGGCCCTGCTGAATCAGTTCTGCGGCTTCATCCCGGCTAAAGAGGGAAGTTCCCTCCCTCTTTTTGACGATATCTTTACCGACATAGGGGACGAACAGAGCATTGAAGAGGAACTTTCCACCTTCAGTGGGCATATGAAACAGATTGGGCATATCCTACGTACAATGACCAGGGACTCGCTTGTAATCATGGACGAGCTGGGAAGCGGCACCGACCCTGTTGAGGGTGCCGCCTTGGCAAGGGCCACCTTGGAGTACTGCCTTGCAAAGGCAAAGCTCACGCTGGTGACCAGCCACCATGGGGTGCTCAAGCAGTTCGCCTATGCCAAAGAGAACGTGATCAACGCATCGATGGAGTTTGATGAGACGACCCATCAGCCCACCTTCAAGGTGATCAACGGAATACCTGGTGATAGCCATGCCCTCGACACTGCCAAGGCGATGCGCCTTCCCCCTGAGGTGTTGGACAAGGCCAAGCACTATCTTGGCAGCGAGGCTGTAGCGATAGGGGAGATCATCAAAGGTCTGGAAAAACGCAGGCGTGAGGCCGATCAGCTTGAGCAGAACATCAAGGCTCGCCAGCATGCGTTGCAACAGCAGGTACGGCAGGTCCAGCTCAAGGAGCTGAAGCTCAAGCAAGATGCCCTGCTGCTTAAGCAGGAACAGAATAGTGAACTCTACCGTTTCATGCGGGAGAAGAGCAGTGAGCTTGAGGGCCTTGTCGCAGAGCTGCGCAGTGCTGAGATAACGCGGGAAAAGACCCGGAAGGTAAAGAGTTTCGTCTCATCACTGCAGCAGAAGCAGGCGAATACAGAAAAGCAGATCGAACAGCTGAGTGAAGAGATTCACGGTAAGACGACAAGCAGGGCCCCTGTACAGTTCAAGCCCAATATGGATGTCCTGTGTGGAAGTGCAAGAAGGGAAGGGCGCATCATACGAAAGGCATCCAAGGGGAAGTGGGTGGTTGCAATCGGGACTATGAGGTTCACCCTCAGTGAAAGCGAACTCACCCCTGCAAAGAAACAGGAAGAGAACAAGGTCCACGTGCAGTACCATAGCAGTACCCCTGCACCCAAGATGGTCATCGATGTCCGTGGCCAGACCTTACAAGAGGCTCTCTCTGCCTTGGATATGCAGATTGAGAGTGCCTTGGTCCATGGGTTCTCCTCCTTTTCGGTAATCCATGGCTATGGCGATGGCATTCTCAGCCGTGGTATAGGCGAGTATCTGAAAAACAGTCCGCATGTCACTGATTTCCGTTTTGCCCTTCCTGAAGATGGGGGTATGGGTAAGACATATGTGTTTTTCTGATCTGCCAAAAGGTGAGGGCTCTACCCTTGCTTTTTTTTTGCCCTTGTGATATTTACTAAATAAGTAATTTACTAATTTAGTAAATATCACAAGAGGGTCATATTGTAACGACAAGCATAAGACCTTGAAAGGAAGGTGAAATGGACGTTGACAGGAAAAAATTCAGGGAGCAG
>CAYMRN010000325.1:0-2617 GCA_964392855.1 uncultured Sphaerochaeta sp. | reverse complement strand
CTTGCTGTGCGGGTCCCGCAAGAAAGGGTCTAGAAAGCTGCCTCACTGACATGATCGCCCCTGCAATGTCAGCTTATTCGCAAGCCTTATGATACAACCTGACTCTTTTTTTCCTTTTCCCGGGACACCCTTCACAAGAGCTGCCCAGTCGCAGCCCCTATAGTTTGCCGTTTAGCCCTTGCAACAAAAAGCATGAAGGGGAGTTCATCAGTTGCATATGAGCGGTGACAAAGTCAGCTATCGATTAAAAGACTCAGTTCAGAACAATACAGGTAGCCCCATCAAGAGAGAGAGATTCCCTGTAGCCTGCTTGTGCATCTATCAGGTCGTTCCATCTATACGGCTTGGCGGATCACTTTCCACCTTGCCTCTCTCCTTTTGGATACGGACGCTGGCACTGCAGTTAGCAACCATCAGATATTTTGTATTTTATTTACATCTGAAATTCAACAGTCTGTACGAATAGTAGTATATGTGGTAGCGTAATCAATAAAGAAGCTATGAGTAATGATCACGATTGCAAAGAGGAGAAACTGCTATGCAACACGAACCAGACCTAAATTTGATAACGCAATATTTGAAAGATGGTCAACACTCTGAAGCTTTCAAACTGCTAGAGCATCTACACCCGACAGAGATTGCAGAAGTACTCTCTTCCTATCCGGCAGAAACCATACAGTCGGTTCTCTTTCTCTACCCCAAACAGCGCCGAGGAGCAATATTCTGCGAGTTTAGCTATTCGGAACAAGCTGATGTCGCCCAGTTGCTTGAAACCTCTGACCTGGTATCTTTGCTGAGAAGCCTTTCTCCGGATGACCAGGTTGACCTGCTGAAAGCACTGCCTGATGAGCAGTATAATGCAGTATTGCCCGTACTAGCCAAAAAGGAGCGAGAAGATCTCATAAAACTTGCCTCCTATCCTGAAGGATCGGCCGGTTCGATCATGAACACTGACTACATCTCCTATCCCCAACACCTGTTGATACAAGAGGTGCTGGCACGGATCAGACTGGAGAAGGCCCAAAAGGAAGCGATCTATCGGATATATGTCTTGGATAACGAGAGGAAGCTGATAGGAACCCTATCAGTGACCGACCTTATCCTTGCTGACCCAACGGCACGGCTCTCCGATGTCATGAAAACTAAAATTGTAAGTATTGATGTCAATGAAAGGCAGGAAGAGGCTGTTTTCATGATGGCACGCTATGACCTTGTCGCCCTGCCTGTTGTCGATGATTCCAACACCCTGCTGGGAAACATCACCCACGATGACGCTTTGGACGTCATCGAGGAAGAACGGACCAGCGACATGGAACGGTTCATGGCCATTGTCGGTCGGCACGATGACACCACCTACCTTAAAACCTCTATCTGGACCCATTTTCGAAAACGTGTGGTCTGGCTGATCATCCTAGCCTTTCTTGGCCTCATCTCAGGAACAATCCTTGAGCACTATGAGGGAACCCTGACAAGCTTGATGATCCTGGCATTCTATATGCCAATGCTAATAGACACCGGAGGAAACACCGGAAGCCAGGCGGCTACTGTGATGGTAAGGGCTCTAGCCCTCAAGGAGATCACTCCCAAAAACGTATTTAGGATAATCTGGAAAGAGTTCAGGATCGCTGTACTGCTGGCGCTTGTCCTAGCTGTCCTTGCATTCATTAGGGTAGCCTTCATCTCAAACCCAGCATCCATTCCCGAAGCCTTCACCCTGACAACAATCGGCTTCGTTATAGCAGTCGCTCTAGCCATCCAGGTAGTTTCTGCAACCATCATAGGTGCCCTGCTTCCCCTAGGAGCGGCGGCTCTGAAGCTAGACCCGGCCCTGGTTGCCAGCCCTGCACTGACGACCGTAGTAGACATCACCGGTCTGGTAATCTATTTTGGGACAGTCTCGCTATTGCTGGGTATATGACAACAAGATACCACATTGCAAATACAAGGATTTGGGGGGCTTCCTCCAACTCCTTGGGTTTATGCATCCTTATACTCCCCAAAAGAGAGCAATTCCTGAAATGCTTGCAAGAAAGGCCCTAGCAGGAACTTCTAAGATCCATAGCAGCTTGCAAAGCTTTCCGATCCATCTCTTATGAAAGATGCTGCAATTACCTTATAGCTTCCGGTTCTGTAAAGGTGACAGGTACTCCCAACGGTGGGTCTGATTGCCAAAATGGAGATGATAATCCGTTTTCGAGCCACTTCTACACTATGAGGGAGCTATCACTACCGAATAGACCAAGAAACCACGCAGGAAAAAGACCTCTGTATTTCGGAGTACGGGAATCTGCTTCTTAAGCAGGCTCTGCCCGCTAACACCCACCAATGACCTGTTCCGATTGGGCTCTTCCTGCAGGGTTTTATGGTAGATGCTGATAGCTTCACCAGCTTGAGCACATATGGTTCATCAGTTTCTGTACTGTATTGAAAACAATGAGCCCTATACCACAGAAAGGCCCGTACGATCTCCTCTGTAAGGAGTTTGTACGGGCCTTTCTGTATAATCTGGCATATGAAAACCCAACAAATTGTGCTGGGACTAGGGCAAAAAAAGGCCCGGCAGCTACCTACTCTCCCACGGTAAACCGTAGTACCATCGGCGTGAGGGCGCTTAACT
>CAYMRN010000324.1:0-2621 GCA_964392855.1 uncultured Sphaerochaeta sp. | reverse complement strand
ATCAACATTATAGAAAAGGCACCATATTCTGGTACGATCTTGAGACTTTCGGCCTCGACAGCCGCCACGACAGGATAGCTCAATTTGCCGGGCAGAGGACCGACTACGACCTCAACCCCATTGGAGAGCCCATAGTCCTCTACAACAAGCTGAGTGACGACTATCTTCCTGACCCCCTTTCCTGTCTCATTACCGGCATCACCCCCCAGGAGGTGAATGAGAAAGGGATGTGCGAAAGTGCTCTGATCGAGCGCATCAACAACGAGTTTTCCCGTCCCAATACCGTAGTGGCCGGCTTCAACAATATCCGATTCGATGATGAGTTCATTCGCAATGCACTCTATCGCAACTTCATGGACCCCTATAAAAGGGAGTGGGAAAACAACTGCTCACGATGGGATATCATCGACCTGGTCAGGGCCGCGTATGACCTCAGGCCGGAGGGCATACTCTGGCCGCCCAGGAAAGAGGAGACAGGAAACCCAACCTTTAGGCTTACGGCCCTGACAGAGGCCAACGGCATCCCCCAGGAAGGGGCACATGATGCCTTGGTGGATGTAAAGGCAACCATAGCCATCGCCCGCCTCATCAAGGAAAAGCAACCCAAGCTCTACTCCTACTACTTCAACCTACGAAGCAAGGCGAAGGTAAAGGCCCTGGTTGAGACTCCCTTTGGAGATCCTGTCCTCTATACGGCCTCCTTCTTCAGCAACCAGGAGGGGTGCTCCCGCCTTATCACCCCAATTACCCACCTCAAGGAGAATCCCAACAGCATACTCTGCTTTGACCTGAGCCGTGATACCACCCCGCTTTTTCAAGCAACAAGTGAGAACATCTTCAATGTCGATGGGGTATTCACCCTTGCAGTGAACAAGTGCCCCTTTGTCAGCCCCCTCTCGGTGCTCACAGATGAACTTGCCATCAAGCTGGGACTGGACAAGAGTGCAGCTCTCTTGCGCCATCAGCAGATCATCAGCCACACCAACCTGCTCATGGTAGGGCGGGAGATCACCGACAGCTTTGAATCGGTGAAGGATGTGGATTTTCAACTCTATGACGGATTTTTCCCCAATGAGGACTTGAAACGCTTTGCCCTCATTCGCAAAGCTGACCCCAAGGACAAGCTCAAGCTCAATCTCGACTTTGAGGATGAGCGCTGTCCCCAGCTGCTTTTCAGGCATGTGGCGAGAAACTGGAGTGAGGTCCTCAACGATGTGCAGAAGAGCAAGTGGAGGAGTTTCTGTGCAAACAGGACACTCAACCCACCGGGGAATATCAAGATAAACTGGAATTTTTTCAAACGAAAGGTAGAGGAAAACCTGGCAAGCACCTCGGTAAGTGCTGAGGACAAGCTGGTGCTTGCCAAGCTGAAGGAGTATGGGCAGGACCTGGAGAAGAGGATCTTCTCCTAGATCAGGGCCATCTCCTCCCCCACTGCAATGAAGGCTTTGACGGCAACGTCAAGGTCTTCTTTTGTATGGATTGCCGATAGCTGGACGCGAATCCTCGCCAACCCCTTAGGAACGACAGGAAAGCAGAATCCTATGACGTAGATGCCCTCATCGAGCAGCCGGTCTGCCATCTCGATAGCCTTCACCTCATCATAGATCATCACAGGCACGATGGCAGTATCGCCTTTGACCAGGTCAAAGCCGGCCTTCTCCATCTTCTTTCTGAAGTAGCGTGCATTCTCCAGCGTCTGCGATCCTTTGACATCCCCGCGTTCAATGATGTCAAGCACCTTGATCGTCCCCCCACAGATGGCAGGGGCGAGCGTATTGGAGAAGAGATAGGGCCGTGCCCTCTGGCGGTAGAGGTCGATAAGGACCTGGCGCCCGGTGATGCACCCACCGCTAGCTCCACCACACGCCTTGCCGAAGGTGGTGGTGATCAAATCGATCCGTCCTTCCACCTTACAAGCCTCCGGGGTTCCACGCCCATGCTTGCCGATATATCCGGTGGCATGGGAGTCATCAACCATAACCAGAGCCCCATAGCTATCAGCAAGGTCACAGATCTCTTTCAGCTTGGCGATGTCCCCATCCATGGAGAATACACCGTCTGTAGCTATAAGGATTCTTCTTGAGCCCTCAGCATCAACCAGGCAGTCCTCCAAGGAGGCCATGTCGCTATGCTTGTAGCGAAACCGTTTGGCTTTGCTAAGGCGAATTCCATCGATGATGGAGGCATGGTTGAGCTCGTCGCTGATGACCGCATCCTCTGCACCCAACAGGGGTTCGAAAAGAGCTCCGTTTGCGTCATAGCAGGAAGAGAAGAGGATGGTGTCGTCTGTCTTGAGAAATGTGCTTATCCTCTGTTCAAGCTCCTTGTGAATTCCCTGTGTCCCACAGATGAACCTCACCGATGCGAGGCCGAAGCCCCATCGGTTCATGGCACCCTTGGCCGCTTCGATAACCTCATGGTTATCAGCAAGCCCGAGATAGTTGTTAGCACAGAAATTCAGTACGCTCTTGGTGCCCACCTCGATGGAAGAGCCCTGGCGGCTGGAGAGAACCCTCTCCTTCTTGTCCAGACCCTCTGTCTTCAGTTGGTCCAGAAACTCCTGCAGTTCCTTTTCTATGGCCTTATTCATGTTTCTCCCTCCCTCTGATGGTTTCAAG
>CAYMRN010000323.1:0-2624 GCA_964392855.1 uncultured Sphaerochaeta sp. | reverse complement strand
GGATTTCTTTCTGAGACACATCTACACGCTAAATAGGCGAGCGCCTGTGCCCCCTCTTGGGCTAAAGAGTATATAGCCCCCAAGAAAAAGGCTGGGTATAGTGGCATTATCGTAACAGACCACTTTTTCAATGGAAATACAAATATATCTTCATCGCTGGAATGGGAGGAGCGCGTATCATTATTTTGTCGTGGCTTTGAACATGCCAAAGAAGAAGGTGACTTGCAAGGTTTGTCAGTCTTCTTTGGTTTTGAAGCAGCCTACGGTGATGATGAATACCTCATATATGGCCTGGACAAACAGTGGCTTCTATCGCATCCCCAGATTATGGACTGGAGTCGAAAGCAACTGTTCAAAGAAGTCGATCGTATGGGCGGTTGCATGATCCAAGCACATCCTTTCAGAGAAAGGGACTATTTGGATAGTATTATTCTCTACCCACACCTGGTCCATGGCATAGAGGTGGGCAATAATGAAAACGATGCCGAATATGACCGCAAAGCCTTTGCTTACGCCCAAGCGCATAACCTACCAATGAGTTGCGGCAATGATATCCATCATATATCCATGATTGACTCTGCTGCAATGGGAGTTGTCTTCAACACACCACTGGAAAATATTGATGACTTTATAACTGGCATCAAGCAAAAGGAAAATACTCTGCTCATGCCTCCTGAATATAGGAAAGAGCCGTTTCACAGGCAAGCAAAGCTTCCAATCTTTTTGTATGACAGGGAGAATAAGGCACGCAAGATAGAGGCTTGGGAAGCTTGGGAAAAAAGAATCCGACAGTAAGTTGCGTACCCAATCAATTCATTTGACAGGCTATCACAGATACCTATACTGTTTTTTTGCTACCCATGGCTTTCTGCAAGGGTTCGATCACCGGCAATGTTTCTTTCGATTCTGAACATCCTCGTATAGGATTATGGCAATGCAGAGCACTCACCTTCTGTAGTGCAGGGGGTGGTATGCTTACCCATCACATAATGAAATTGAGATTATTACTTGATTACAGAAGATACACGGTCCAGCAGACTGTTGAAGAGCAGACACAACAATAAGGATTTTCCACTTGCTAAAAAGGTCTTTTTCCAAGCTCGATAGATAATCTTTGCAAGGATAAGCCCTACCAGAAACACCCTAGCTATCCTTAGCCGATATTTCCTCTTTTTCTTCTCTATTGCCTACCCATAAATATAGTAATTCTTACCGTTACCCTATACTATGTATTTGAATTTATCATCCTTGCCTGAAGGTAATAAGTCCTAATACATCGTAAGGAAACCCATTCCAGAATCCCACAATGAAAAAATACCCAATTGTCCTATATAGTCTTTTTTTCTTTCTCCTCTGTAGTTTCTCCCTGCATGCAGCAGATCTTAGCTTTGACATGGCCACAGGTAAAGTTCAGGGATTTGACCTCTCCCAGGTAGACAGTACGACCAACATCCCCTCAAGCATCTGGAATGCATATGGATATGTTGGCCGTATCGTGTATAACGGACCAGCTACTACACTAACATTCACCCAAACAGCTCCTATTGCAATAGGAACACCTAACCCACCTAGGTTTTACTTCAGCTACCTGTTGGAAGGAGGAGCTTTCCAACGGGAAGTCTGGAGTGAATTCACTATGGCTGGCAAGCTCAGAGGCACTAGGCACTCAAGTCCCAATACGCACATTGACGTTACAACCCAACCCACTTTTGTTGACGTAAATGGGGGGACGATGTCGATATTGAGTGCTGGAAGTGAAACTTGGCAGAGGTCTGATACTAATGTCCCCGGTTTTGATGAAAACGGGAATCCTGGGACGAAAACCAGAAACAACACAAAATATCAATACAAGTACCAATACAGCTCCATATGGGTTGACCTGATCATCCTCAGAAGGAACCAAGCTCATCAGGATTCCATCCCCAACGGATTTTACGAAACTAATTTCTCTATTAGTACTGGATCGAATGCAGGTGGACTGGTGATTCCCATGACCTTGTATGGAGAGAAAACTACCGGTACTGTACAAAACTTCTTATTTAGAGTTGAAAGTGTAGTTTCCTCACCATTTCCTTACCAGGGACTTATTACCAAAAACTCAACCAATAATACGCTTAAGGTTGGGGAAGTCAGCTTCTTATACGATACTTTGAGTTTTTTGCCTAATCCACCTACGATCAAACTAGCGTCCGACAGTGGTGGAACAGCTTCAAACTTCACTTTAACCTCACCAGGAGTGCCCCCTATTCCTTTTGGTGTAGTCTTTGATAGTGTACTACCGGCAGCTGGGCGGACCCATGTAAACTCAGGAAACATTACTTTTAGTTCCAATAGAACGCAGCAAATATCCCCTATTGACGGCAGAACAAGCTATTCATATGCGCTCAATGGCGATGTCCATATCTTTGTCCCTACTGATTCCATTCCGCTATCAGGCATCTATTCATCAATCATTTACTGCATTTTGAGTGCATTTTGACCATACCATTTACCAGACACTAAGCAACTAAAAAAACTGGCCCCGGGCCGGTAGGCTACCGGAGCTCGATCACGTAAATCTAACATGCTGGTATGAAATCAACTTCATGTTTCTGCTAAAAGCGAACATCCTATTCGACAATCAC
>CAYMRN010000322.1:0-2631 GCA_964392855.1 uncultured Sphaerochaeta sp. | reverse complement strand
TTCAGCATGTGCTTGTTTTCAGAAAGGCACGATATGCCTAGTCCTCGAAGTTCAAGGCCTTGAGCTGGGGGTGGAGGAACACCCCGTCCTTTCTGACCAGAACCCCATCAAAGTATATCTCCCCTCCCCCATACTCCGGGCGCTGGATCTGCACCAGGTCCCAGTGCACTGAGGAGCGGTTGCCATTGTCACAATCCTCATAGGCATTGCCAGGGGTGAAGTGGATGGAGCCTGCAATCTTCTCATCAAAGAGCGTGTTGTCCATGGGGTGGAGTATCCCGGGATTGCATCCCAGGGCAAACTCCCCTATGTAGCGAGCCCCTTCGTCGACATCGAGAATCTCGTTTATCAGGGCGTCGTCGTCACTGTATGCCTCAACGATCTTTCCATCCTTGAAGACTAAGCGAACATCCTTGAACTGATGGCCGTGGTAGGTGCTGTCACAGTTGTACGCTATGGTTCCGTTTACCGAATCCCTGATCGGGCAGGAGTAAATCTCCCCATCGGGGATATTCATCTGCCCTGCACAGGGGATGAACCCCATGCCCTTGATGGAGAAGTGCAAATCAGTCCCAGGGGCCTTGATATGTACCTTGTCCACGGTGTCGAGGTATTTCTTCGCCTCCTCCATCGCGCTGGCCATCTTGGGGTAATCGACTTCAGTGCATACCTGATAGAAGAAATCCTCAAACTCGACGGTCCCCTTGTTTGCCTGCATCGCCATGGTCTCGGTAGGATAGCGCAGGACCACCCACCGTGTATGGGGAAGGCGGGTCTTCATATGGACAGGTGTGTTGTACAGCTTGCCATACAGGTTTGATTGTTCCGGGATTGAAGCGAGTTCCCTGACGTTGGCTATGCCGCGGATGCCGATGAATGCATCGACCTGTTGCATGCGGTAGGTATCCACATCGGCCCACTTTTCCAAGGAAACCTCGCTTGCACCCTGCACCATGGCCCGTTCCAGCCTCTGGTTCCAGACATTCACCAGGGGGAATGCCCCCGCCTCATAGACTGCCGCAATAAGCGCCTCCGTCATGGAGGTCGGGACATCGACTGCATTGATCAAGCAGGACTCCCCTTTCTGTAGCGCTACCGAATACTCTACCAGAAGCTTGGCAAGCCTCTGTTCTCTCTGATCTGCCATATATCTGACTCCTATCTGTTATTGATCTACTCTGATTTCCAGCTGCTCTTGCGTTACGGGGTGCAATAGCTGCACAGCTGTGCATCGCAGACCCAGGTTGGGCTTTTCCATCCCATGATAAAATATGTCGCCATCGAGAGGCCAGCCACTCCATGCCAGATGAGCCCTCACCTGATGATGGAAGCCCGAGGAGAGCCTGCAGGTAAACTGCTTGGCACCATTGTCCTGCTCCCCGCTGTAGCAGACCTTGGTCATGTACCAGGTTCCCGTAGTCTTATCCAGAAGGTGCTTGGGACTAGCAGCATTGACCGGCCTTACCTGCCTATGATGCTCGCCATACCTGCGAAACAGGCTGCCTATGATGACCTCCTTGCCTTTTGCTGAAAAGGGGTCCTCATACGGGTAGGGGGGGAATCCTGGGGCCAAAGGCAGTGCGTAGGCACTGCTTTCAGCCCGATACTCCTTCCAAAACAGGTTGGCTTTCTGGATGGTGCGCAAGAAGTCGTATGCATCTTTAGTCCGAGCCACTACAACCAGGCCGCTGGTAGCTGTGTCCAGGCGATGGAGCACACCCCCTTCCCAGGTATTCTTACTTGATATCTCAAGCACTTCGGGATACTGTTCACTGATGAGAGAGAGCAACGTCTGCTTCTCTCCCGGATTGTCCTTCAGAGGGACCGTCGGCAAGAGCGCCTGCTTGTCCACCACAAGGAAAGAAGGATCCTCATGGACCACCTGCAACTCCACAACATCTTTCATATATTCCCATGATACCAAAAATACCGAGAATTAGCACTATATATAGGGTGAACTTTTCATAAAATCCCCCTTGCACCCAGCAGCAGGGGGGTGCAGATTCCGCACTGAATACCCATAAGAATCCTTTGCAATAAGCGATTACTCATGTATACTTGGCCTATGCAAGAGATTCCTATAAACACAGACACTTCACCCAACGTGATCTTGGAGCTGATCTACCGTCTCAAGGTAAAGGACGTCATGACCACCAATGTGGTGACAGCCACCAAGGAGACCTCCCTGAGGGAGATCCAGTACATCATGCGTGAGAAACAGGTAACTGGCCTTCCCATTGTGATGGGAAAGCGGCTGGTAGGCATTGTCAGCATGGATGACATCATCCAGGCCCTGGACAAGGGCCATATCAATGAGAAAGCCCAAGACCACATGACGCGCAATCTCATTGTGCTTGAGGATGACATGCCTGTCTCCTTTGCCATAAACTACTTTGACCGGTTCTCCTACCACCGCTTCCCAGTGCTGAACAAGCACAAGGAGCTGGTGGGCATGATCACAAACAGAGACATCACCAGCACACTGCTCATTGAGATCAACCGCGAGCTCGAGGAGTTGGAGAGGCGCACCAGCACCACCAGCATGAGCGATGAGATGCATGGGGAGATCCATACCTATTCGATCATGAAGAATGACTTCGAAAGTGCCGGCTTTGCCAGCACCGAGATAAA
>CAYMRN010000321.1:593-2642 GCA_964392855.1 uncultured Sphaerochaeta sp. | reverse complement strand
AGGATATTACCGAGTATGTGAAAAAGATCTCTGACGTTGTCCTTGCCAACTGGAAGGATAGGGATGCCCTTTGGCAGGGGGAGTATGGAGGTTTGGATACGTTTGAGAAGCCCAAGCAGATCTACTATGATACTGATGGGATTCTCGAGAAGCAGGTACAGCATTTTACCAGGTGCACTGCCTGTTCAGGGGTCAACTGGATAATCTCTGATTCTGATCGTGGGTACAAGGTCCTGGCCATCACCATCCCAAGGGATGGGTGCAAAACTTGCATTGATAAGGCGTATGCAATGTATAAGAATCCCCCATCTTCCTTCACCAACATCTATCTTCAGGACAGAGTGCATGACGAGTATCTAAGCAAAAGTTAGGCACACAGGCTCCTTGACCGTGACAGTACAGGCAGGGGAGCCCGGAATCCCTGTAGAGGGGTCAATGGGGAAGCTGATAACCGTATCAGATGATCCGTTTGCCACCAGGAGCCATTTCCCATCATCAGTGAGGGCAAAATTCCTTGGTTCCTGACCAAGCGTTGGGGTATACGATACAAAGGTAAGCATCCCCGTTTCACTGTTTACAGCATAGGTTACTATGCTGTCATGCCCTCTGTTTGAACAGTAGAGGTATTTGTTGTCAGGCGAAAGATGCAGGTCGGCAACAGTATTGGCCAAAGGATATGCAGAGGGTAGGGTCGCAATGTTCTGCAGGTGGGTGAAACAGCTGTCAAACTTGTCAATGCGATAGACAACCACATGATTGGAGAGTTCCCCTGCCACATAGAGGTAGAGATTGTCTGAGGTGAGTGCCATGTGGCGCGGTCCTGTCCCCAAAGGCACCTTCTTGAAGGATGGGAAGCTCCACTCAGGCCTGCTGTAGTGAATGATACGGTCGAGGCCCAGGTCAGCTACAAAGAGGTTGTTGGCATCACCTGTCCATAGGGCTGAGTGTATGTGTGATCCTTCTTGGCGTAGTGGATTGTGTCCTACTCCAGAAAAACGCTTGTAGGACGCTACTGAGGCGATAGTACCGACAGGATCCAATGCATACAGGGTGAATACGCCATCACCATAGTTGGAGGTGGCAAGGAAATCACCCTTAGGTGAGATGGCCAGATGGCAGGGTGAGTTCCCACCTGAGAGAATAGTCCCGATCAAGGTGAAGGGTTCATCTGCTAGCGGGTCAAAGCGGAAGGTCTGTACTGATCCTTCCTTTTCCCGGATTTCACTTACTGAGTAGAGTAGGAAGGCATCTGTATTGAAGGCTTGGAAGGTTGGCATGTCTATGCCTGTGTAGGAGTTTACAAAAGAGAGCTTTCCTGTATCAACATCAAAAGTGTAGAGGGAGAGTCCTGCTTCAGTAGAAGGGACACGCGATCCAACTATCAAATACGTACTTGCCATACTTCACCTCTCTTTTCTTGTATTGTAGCATACGAATAGGGCGAGTTGAGACATCTTTTTTGGTATCGGTTAGTTAGCTTGAAAGAAGGAAGATACGAGGGAAACCACCAATAGGATAACTTTTGTATAAGAAATACCTGTCCTGGTATTTTGGAACATAAAAGCAAAGGTCAACAAGAACCTAACAAGAATGCAAAGGAAAGATTTCTGTTTTACAAGAAGTCTGTTTCTGGTAATAAAGCCCATGTAAGGAGTTACGTAAAATACTAAATATTTTAAACAAAATCCAAGAAAATCAGCACTGGACAAGCCTCTTTCTTTTCCTTATTATGGTTTGAGTAGTCGGGCGCGTAACTCAGCGGGAGAGTGCTACCTTCACACGGTAGAAGTCGTTGGTTCAAACCCAATCGCGCCCATCAGGCAACTGGTTCATGAAGAATTGGTTGCCTATTCTATGCCTTGTTATCTGGTTAAAAATATAGATAGCCTACTGAAATGGTGCAAGTCAGTCGGTTATAAGATAGTTATACACCCCTGTATTCTTTAATATTTTTCAAACGTCAATCTTATATACTCTGATAATAGTTCCCTTCTTTTTATTAAAAAATCAGAATAGCTAAGTTCATGAAAATTCACAGGTATAGCGTGA
>CAYMRN010000321.1:0-583 GCA_964392855.1 uncultured Sphaerochaeta sp. | reverse complement strand
CGGGGTATGCAAAAGGGTATGCAACATTCATTTTGAACATGGAAGTAATCAATATTACTGCTTTTTCCCACGCAATATTCTTTACAACGTTATACCCAACTCCCTGATCATCCCAAACAAGTCAACTGTTCGAACTTTGAAATGATGGGCAATATTTGGGATTTTGGCTCTTTTGCTGGGATTGTTGGCATCTACCAAAACCGGCTTCTCAAAAGTAACGATGGTAAAACCATATGCTGCTGCAGTGGCAATGAGCCACGGATCGGCAACTGTTTCTTCTGCCCACTCACGAAGTGCTTTCTCTGAGTAACAGGGATCGTCCTGGATAAGCTGAAGAACCTCCGCGTATTTGATGACTATGTCTTGCTCTCTATGATCAATGTAACTCCCAATAACAAGATTGCTTATCCAGAGGGCAAGATCATCTTTCTCTTTTCGTTTAAGGATTTCTTGTTTTACCAAATCCAGGATAGCGATAGAACCATCTTCAATCTTTTCAGCCATGGACTGCCAGAACCGTGGAACAAGATCCATAGGATAATAGGTTGCCTTCGGTGTGATCAATGAGTTTGTGTCTATAAGG
>CAYMRN010000320.1:0-2652 GCA_964392855.1 uncultured Sphaerochaeta sp. | reverse complement strand
ATTGCGAATTATGCTCTCGTAGAATGGACTGACAATATAGATATTTCCGATGAAGCCCCTTCAAAATATTTGCCCAGGTATCTTAACCCAACTTTAACTTCATTTTCCTAAAAAGCAACAAAAAACGGATATTTTTAGAGGGTATGCAGTCATAACATATTGATATTATTACACGTGGTTCTTTGAAAGTCGAATGTAGTGCCCCATAATGTGATAATAGTACTTGACATGGGTATTTCATGTGATATAGTAGCCTCCATGTATATAAGAGAGATACAAAAGAAAAACCCCAATTCACCAAAGGTGTTCATATCACACAGACTGATAGAGTCTGTACGTACTCCCAGAGGTCCCAGGCAAAAGGTTGTTATCAATCTGGGACAACTAGATCTTCCAAAAGAGAACTGGAAAGAGCTGGCGAATCGTATAGAGGATCTCCTGCTGGGATATGAACGTTCAACAGTACCCATAGCTGCCGACATTGAAGCCCGTGCCAGACACTATACAAAACAAATCCTGAGAAAGCAACGCAGTGAGAAAAAAGAGCTTTCCATTACTCAAGATGAACAGGATTACCGGAATGTCGATGTCAATGCTGTCTCTTCATCTGAAGGCAAATCCATTGGTCCTGAACATGCCGGTTTTGAGGCCATGAAGGCCCTGGGATTCTTCAACCTCTTCCGTCAACTGGGATTCACCGATGATGAATCAATTTGTGCCACACTCCAGATTGTCGGCCGTCTGGTACATCCTGGCAGTGAAAGGGAACTCAGGAGATACGCAAAGGAACAGAGCGGGCTCGATGAACTTTTAGGATGCGATTTCTCCCATGTGGGACACAATATGCTCTATCGCACCTCAGACCTGTTATTCAGGCACAGGGAAACCATTGAACGGTTTCTCCGTATACGCAGCAGGGAGATCTTTTCCCTCGGTGAGACCATCATACTCTATGATCTGACCAATACCTACTTCAGCGGAAGCGCTGCAGGATATGAAAAAGCAAAGAGAGGAAGATCAAAGCAGAAACGTAGCGACCGTCCGCTTGTTACCCTTGGAATTGTGCTTGATGAGCAGGGTTTTATCAAGTGTTCCCGTATTTTTGACGGTAACGTCGGTGAACCGGCAACCCTTCTTGATATGATCAGCGATATCCATGCGCAGGTATCACGGGAGACACCACCCCTTCTTGTTGCCAAACCGACGATTGTCATGGATGCCGGGATTGCTTCTGAAGATAACCTCGGCATGGTAAAAGAAAATGGCTTTTCCTATATCGTTGTTTCTCGCAAGAGGCCAGCTCATATGGAAGACGACGCATTCGAAGAGATAAAAGAGGGAATCAGGGTTAAGGAGATGCATATCGGGGATGAGACATATCTCCACTGTATCAGTGACGGCAAGATGAAGAAGGAACAGGCGATTGTAATGAAGGCACAAGATGCCATGGAGCAGGAGATAAAATATCTAAGCGAAGGTCTTACGATAAAGGGACGTCTGAAATCCTATCCGAAGGTTCTGGAACGTATAGGACGGTTGAGACAACGCTACAGCAGAGTTTCAAAGGGATTTTCTATCGATGTAAAAGAGCACGATGGAAAGGCTGTCGCCATAACGTGGCGTTTTGATCCATCGCAACTGGGTAAACCCTATGATGGAAGTTATTACATACGCACGAATAGAATGGATCTTTCAAAGGATGAGATATGGTCTCTTTACATCATGCTTACATCGGTGGAGGATACCTTCCGCTGCTTAAAGGGGGAACTGGGACTTCGTCCCATCCACCACAGCAAGCCTGATCGTATAGAGGGACATCTTTTTATCTCGATACTTGCCTATCACTTGGCAAACTATATCCAGTACCACTTGCGCAAGGCTGGTATCAACCATCGGTGGGGCACTGTTTGTTCAATACTCCAGACACATATCGCCATCAGTACCCATCTTCCCACTGCCGATGGCAACATGGTGCACCTCCGCTATTGCAGTATCCCCACACCGAAGCAGGTGGAGATATACAGTGCGCTGGGGATTACCGCTGTCCCCCTGAAGCGTACAAAGATTGAAATATAAACAAAAGTAGTGACCATAAATTTGCTCACCTGACGACAAATACCTGATATCACTGTAGTTGTATCCGGAATCAAGTTAAAGTTGGGTTAAGGTCCTGCAACTTTCTACTATGTAGTAGCATATCATGCGCTACTTCATGTGCTACAATAGAGTCAATTGCCTCTTCAGGCAAATCAGCAAGAGTTTCCCAAAACAGATATCTGCCGTTTCCAAATGAAGCAGCATTCAAAGAAGAAGAATCATTAATAATACGCACGTCAAATCTAGTCTCGTCTATTAAATCAAGTGATGAATATATCTTCGTTAAACTATCTAGGAGTTTCTTGTGTATTGGATTATTAGGAGATGCCTCTATGATTTGTATATCATCTTTAAGCTTTGAGGAAACATCTACATCATCAGTAGTAAAGCATGACCTAATGTTTGCAGACCACATCACAATAATGAAAAGTATAAATAATACTGCTCCGATAGCACTTAGGATGCTCGTAATAGCATTTTTTATTCGTTGCATTTAACTAAGATGCCCTCGTAACAAGTCAAACGTTGCATTTAGGTTCATTTAAGAGTTATTTG
>CAYMRN010000319.1:0-2653 GCA_964392855.1 uncultured Sphaerochaeta sp. | reverse complement strand
CCGCCCTTCAGCACAGAAGGCAGCTGAGGCTTTTCAAAGGATGGGGGTGCGCGATGTAATCATAACCCTCGGATCACAAGGAGCTTTTCTATTGCAAAATGATGGGACCTCCCGAATGTTTCCTACAATAGATGTGAAGGTTGTTGATACTACCGGGGCCGGAGATGCTTTCAATGGAGGACTTGCCACTGCCTTGGCTGAAGGTAAGTCGATGCAGGATTCCATGTTGTTTGCCACAGCTGTAGCATCCCTCTCTGTCACCAAAGTGGGGACTGCCCCTTCGATGCCCATGCGGAAAGAAGTCGATGACTTCCTTGCCAACCTTGATAGCGAAGCGTATTGGAAACAGGTACAATAGGGGGGCACACATGATCGTACGAAAGATAGAGGATGCCAGGCTCAGTATTACCGGATCCGGTAACAGGGTCCATTGGCTGGTGTCGAAGGAAGATGGATCTGCAAGCTTTGAAGTAAGGAAGGTCTCAATCCCTCCTGACGGCAAAAGCAGCAAGGGTCACCACAAGCATGAGGAACATCCCTTGGAAGCCGGCCTCTCTGTCTATGGTAAAAGTGATGAGGAGCATCAGTGGATCAACGACTCCTCTGAGGAGAGTCTGGAGTTTATCTGTGTAATCCAATCAGGTGCTGAAGACACCATCAAACCTAGTGTAGAGGAGGCGGAATAATGAAATTTACCAGTGCATGGGTGGACAGGCCAAAGCATATAACATTTGTAACAAAAGAGTTGAGGGCTCCAGAACCTGGCGAAGTTGTAGTCAGGATCAGGGCCTGTGGTATTTGTGGTACCGATCTGCATTTCTTCAATGAGTATCCCAATGGGACAGTCACCCCGCTGGGCCATGAAGTAGCCGGGTATGTCGAGTCTTTCGGAAGCGAGGTCACTGATTTGGAAAAAGGCATCAGCGTAGTGGTGCAAAACAATGTGGCCTGCAACAGCTGTGATGCCTGCCTGAACCAGAGTCCGGCATCCTGTTCGAATATCAAGACCTATATGGACGACCAGGCAGGGATGACCCAGTATCTCGTTGTCCCTCGTGCAATGGTCATCCCCTACGAAGGGCTTTCCTTTGCTGAGGCCACCCTGGCTGAACCTGTAACTGTAGCCCTGGACCTATGCAGGGAGGCAGATATCCAGCTTATGGACGATGTGCTCATCATGGGACCTGGTATGATCGGGCTTAGCACTATTCAGCTGTGTCGTTTGCGAGGTGCAAACAATATTGTGGTTGTCGGCCATCATCTTGAGACGGTGCGGGGAAAGTATAGGAGAAAAGTCGCGTACGAGCTTGGTGCTGACCTGGTGGTCGATAGTGCCTCTCCTGTATGGAAAGAAGAGATCAAGAAGAAGTTCCCCAAGCTGTTCGCACGGGTAATAGTGACCTCTCCTCCCAAGACTCTTGTCGACGGTATTGAGCTGGCAGGATTTCATGGTCAAATTGTGTTCAATGGCATCGATTTTGCCAATGATCTGGTCAGCTTCCATGCAAATGATTTCCACTTTTCCAAAAAGCGCCTCATAGCGTCCCATGCCATTCCGAACTGGGGATTCCCCCAGGCTTTTGAACTGTTGAGGAAGAAACTCATTCCCTCTTCACTGGTAATGACCCACACCATCCCGTTCGAAGAGCTTGAACAGGCGTTTGCTCTCTTTAACGATAGGGAGCAAGAGGTGATAAAGCCTGTCATACTCATCGATTGAAAAAGGTAGTTCCAGGCCGTCACAAAGACGGCCTGGCATGGATATCAGGGAGGAAGAACACCCTTTCGGATGATGATGCAGCCATATTTTACAATGGAGCCGGAGACCACCACAGCATAGGCCCTCTTCGACCGTTCGTAGAACTCTTCGCGCTCGATCTTTTTGATTTTAGGAGCATCCGGCCAGTGTTTGTCTATCACAGCCTGGAAGCTTTTTTCAACGTTTGGGTCTGCATGATCGCCTTCGGTAGGCTGTAGCATGACCGCAGGATCCTCTACATAGTCATCGAGGTTCATGAGGCGTAGGATTCCATCAAGCAAAGCCTCAACGGTGACTCCATCAGCTCGGATGCAACGCGAAGATTTTGTAGATCCGGGATAGAAGGCATCCACAAGCACTATCTCATCTCCATGGCCCATGCGAGCCAATGCTTCCAGCAGTTCTGGTCCAATGACAGGGGAAATTCCTATTAGCATATCTACGCTCCTTTTGTGTTGTTGAATATAACCTTTCTTACATGATAAATCTGAAATATGCTGGTGTCAAACTATTACAGTATAGATAAATGAAAATCTGCAAGGCCCTTGCCTGCTAGTGTTTCCTGAATGCTTCTGCATTGAGATCATATCGATTCATCATGTTATACACCGTCCCACGGGAGACGTTGAGGGCAAGGGCGACTGCACGGATATTCCCTCCCTCTTCCTCTAGGACTTTGACAAGGCTGGCTTTTTTGATGTCTTCGATATCATTGGAAGTATTCCTATCCCCTGGGGGTTTTCCCGAGGCAGGTGACTGCTGATCTGTAGGGAGGGTTTCAGGTTTTGCTCCAAACAGGGAAAGGGGAAGTTCGTTGACAGTGATGATATCACCCTCGCAGATGACCGCAGACCTTTGTATCACATTTTCCAGCTCTCTGATATTTCCTGGCCA